>NZ_JADBQM010000036.1:0-26022 GCF_014895895.1 Enterobacter cloacae complex sp. P14RS | reverse complement strand
GGCGTTGTTGCTAAAGTTCTGGGCTAATTAATTATCCCTGAATAAAAAAGGACGCTTCGGCGTCCTTTTTTGTTTTCTGTACCTTTCCTTGTCACAAAATTTCGCATTTTTTAACCGCTCCCGGCCCGTATCCTGGCGTATGTGCTATTGTAATCATAACCATTCTCACTTACACTTTGCGCATATTTTGAACGGGAGTCTCTATGTACGTTTGTTTATGTAATGGTGTAAGCGACAAAAAAATTCGTCAGGCCGTTCGCCAGTTTCAGCCACAATCTTTCCAGCAGCTTCGCAAATTTGTTCCGGTGGGAAATCAATGCGGTAAATGCGTTCGCGCAGCGCGTGAGATCATGCAGGACGAACTGATGCAGATCCCGGAATTCAAAGAGATCGCGTAAGCCTCTATCTTTTTTTTGACATCCCCGTAGCCCGTTCTACGCTTCAATGAGTGGAAGCGGAGGGACTATATAATGAAAGGTGATGTTAAAATCATAAGTTATCTCAATAAATTATTGGGAAATGAGCTTGTCGCAATCAACCAGTACTTTCTTCACGCGAGAATGTTTAAAAACTGGGGTCTGACACGTCTGAATGACGTTGAGTACCATGAATCTATAGATGAGATGAAACACGCCGATAAATACATCGAGCGTATCTTATTTCTTGAAGGCATCCCAAACCTGCAGGATCTCGGCAAGCTTGGCATCGGTGAGGATGTCGAAGAGATGCTGCGTTCTGACCTCCGGCTGGAGCTGGAAGGTGCGAAAGATCTGCGCGAAGCCATTGCTTATGCTGACAGCGTCCATGACTATGTGAGCCGCGATATGATGATCCAGATCCTTGCCGATGAAGAAGGCCACATTGACTGGCTGGAAACCGAACTGGATCTCATTAGCAAAATTGGTCTTCAGAACTACCTACAGTCTCAGATCAAAGTGGAAAATTAATCAGATTTTCCCATCCAACGCACAAACCCGCTGCTGCCAGAAATGGTCCAAAAGGCAGTGGGTTTTTTAATGCACCTTTCTCTGAAGTGAGAAACGAAAAAACAAGAATGCAAAGCAGCGCCATAAGCGCGGCGAGTAACGCCAGCGTAGGCAGTATGCACCAGCCATGCCACGCACCAAGTCCTGCCAGATACTTCACATCGCCATATCCCATTCCTTCCCGCCGGCAGATAAGCCGATAGCCCCAGTAAATCAAGGCAAAACCAAGATATCCAGCCACCGCTCCCATTACGGCACTCGGCAGAAAATCAGGATGGATAAAGACCTGGTAGAGCAGGCCCGTCCAGAGCAGCGGGCAGAGAAATTTATCGGGCAGCAAACCGTCGCGAATATCAGCGCGTACGAGTAAGGCCGTCAGAGAAAAATAGATCATCAGGAAGGGGAGGGTGGTTAGCATGGAAAAGGCCTCAAAAGGTTTTGAGCGCATACTCGTTACAATCTGCCTGTCCGGCAACGCACAAAAACAGCAATTGCGTAGCGGCTTCAAATAAAAAAATTCAGAAAGGATATACGGCGTAAAAAGTTGCGCAGTCCTACGCATACTGAGCCTTTGACGCTTAATTTCTAAACGGCACTTGCGTCTTTCACTGATTTACGTATAATGCGCGGGCTTGTCGTAATTGACGGCGGGTTCAATCAGAACCAGAGTAGCTCATTTTGTTACTCAACAATGCTCCCAATTGGGGGGCTACGTAAGAACGGTTACACTCTCCCATCAATCGTAATGGGTTTGAGGAGTAATCATTTTCGTTTATAAAATAATTGGAGCTCTGGTCTCATGCAGAACCAAAGAATCCGTATCCGCCTTAAAGCGTTTGATCATCGTCTGATCGATCAATCAACCGCGGAAATCGTCGAGACTGCTAAGCGCACTGGTGCGCAAGTCCGTGGTCCGATCCCGCTGCCGACCCGCAAAGAGCGCTTCACCGTTCTGATCTCCCCGCACGTCAACAAAGACGCGCGCGATCAGTACGAAATCCGCACTCACAAGCGTCTGGTTGACATCGTTGAGCCAACTGAGAAAACCGTTGATGCTCTGATGCGTCTGGATCTGGCTGCCGGTGTAGACGTGCAGATCAGCCTGGGTTAATCAGGTCATCGAGCGATTGAGAGGTTGAAACAATGATTGGTTTAGTCGGTAAAAAAGTGGGTATGACCCGCATCTTCACTGAAGATGGCGTTTCTATCCCAGTAACCGTAATCGAAGTTGAAGCAAACCGCGTTACTCAGGTTAAAGATCTGGCTAACGATGGCTACCGCGCTATTCAGGTTACCACTGGTGCTAAAAAAGCTAACCGTGTAACCAAACCAGAAGCGGGTCACTTCGCTAAAGCTGGCGTAGAAGCTGGCCGTGGTCTGTGGGAATTCCGTCTTGCTGAAGGCGAAGAGTTCACCGTAGGTCAGGACATTAGCGTTGAGCTGTTTGCTGACGTTAAAAAAGTTGACGTAACCGGTACCTCTAAAGGTAAAGGTTTTGCTGGTACCGTTAAGCGCTGGAACTTCCGTACCCAGGACGCTACTCACGGTAACTCCTTGTCTCACCGCGTTCCGGGTTCTATCGGTCAGAACCAGACTCCGGGCAAAGTGTTCAAAGGCAAGAAAATGGCAGGTCAGCTGGGTAACGAACGTGTAACCGTTCAGAGCCTGGACGTAGTACGTGTTGACGCTGAGCGCAACCTGCTGCTGGTTAAAGGTGCGGTCCCGGGTGCAACCGGTAGCGACCTGATCGTTAAACCAGCTGTGAAGGCGTAAGGGGATAGCAATGGAATTAGTATTGAAAGACGCGCAGAGCGCGCTGACTGTTTCCGAAACTACCTTCGGTCGTGATTTCAACGAAGCGCTGGTTCACCAGGTTGTTGTTGCTTATGCAGCTGGTGCTCGTCAGGGTACTCGTGCTCAGAAGACTCGTGCTGAAGTAACTGGTTCTGGCAAAAAGCCATGGCGCCAGAAAGGTACCGGCCGTGCGCGTTCAGGTTCTATCAAGAGCCCGATCTGGCGTTCAGGTGGCGTGACCTTCGCTGCGCGTCCACAGGACCACAGTCAAAAAGTTAACAAAAAGATGTACCGCGGCGCGCTGAAAAGCATCCTGTCCGAACTGGTACGTCAGGATCGTCTGATCGTTGTCGAGAAGTTCTCTGTTGAAGCGCCTAAAACTAAGCTGCTGGCACAGAAACTGAAAGACATGGCTCTGGAAGATGTGCTGATCATCACCGGTGAGCTGGACGAGAACCTGTTCCTGGCCGCACGTAACCTGCACAAGGTTGACGTACGCGATGCGACTGGTATCGACCCGGTTAGCCTGATCGCCTTCGACAAAGTCGTAATGACTGCTGATGCTGTTAAGCAAGTTGAGGAGATGCTGGCATGATTCGTGAAGAACGTCTGCTGAAGGTGCTTCGCGCACCGCACGTTTCTGAAAAAGCGTCTACTGCGATGGAAAAAACAAACACCATCGTTCTCAAAGTTGCTAAAGACGCGACCAAAGCAGAGATCAAAGCTGCTGTGCAGAAACTGTTTGAAGTCGAAGTCGAAGTCGTTAACACCCTGGTAGTTAAAGGGAAAGTTAAACGTCACGGACAGCGTATCGGTCGTCGTAGCGACTGGAAAAAAGCTTACGTCACCCTGAAAGAAGGCCAGAACCTGGACTTCGTTGGCGGCGCTGAGTAAGTCGGAGGAGTAATACAATGGCAGTTGTTAAATGTAAACCGACATCTCCGGGTCGTCGCCACGTAGTTAAAGTGGTTAACCCTGAGCTGCACAAGGGCAAACCTTTTGCTCCGTTGCTGGAAAAAAACAGCAAATCCGGTGGTCGTAACAACAATGGCCGTATCACCACTCGTCACATCGGTGGTGGCCACAAGCAGGCTTATCGTATTGTTGACTTCAAACGCAACAAAGACGGTATCCCAGCAGTTGTTGAACGTCTTGAGTACGATCCGAACCGTTCCGCGAACATCGCGCTGGTTCTGTACAAAGACGGCGAACGCCGTTACATCCTGGCCCCTAAAGGCCTGAAAGCTGGCGACCAGATTCAGTCTGGCGTTGATGCTGCAATCAAAGCAGGCAACACCCTGCCGATGCGCAATATCCCGGTTGGTTCTACCGTTCATAACGTAGAAATGAAACCAGGTAAAGGCGGTCAGCTGGCACGTTCCGCTGGTACTTACGTTCAGATCGTTGCGCGTGACGGTGCTTATGTCACCCTGCGTCTGCGTTCTGGTGAAATGCGTAAAGTCGAAGCAGACTGCCGCGCTACTCTGGGCGAAGTTGGCAATGCTGAGCATATGCTGCGCGTTCTGGGTAAAGCTGGTGCTGCACGCTGGCGTGGTGTTCGTCCTACCGTTCGCGGTACTGCGATGAACCCAGTCGACCACCCACATGGTGGTGGTGAAGGTCGTAACTTTGGTAAGCACCCGGTAACTCCGTGGGGCGTTCAGACCAAAGGTAAGAAGACCCGCAGCAACAAGCGTACTGATAAATTTATCGTACGTCGCCGTAGCAAATAATTTTAGAGGATAAGCCATGCCACGTTCTCTCAAGAAAGGTCCTTTTATTGACCTGCACTTGCTGAAGAAGGTAGAGAAAGCGGTGGAAAGCGGAGACAAGAAGCCCCTGCGCACTTGGTCCCGTCGTTCAACGATCTTTCCTAACATGATCGGTTTGACCATCGCTGTCCATAATGGTCGTCAGCACGTTCCAGTCTTTGTTACCGACGAAATGGTTGGTCACAAACTGGGTGAATTCGCACCGACTCGTACTTATCGCGGCCACGCTGCTGATAAAAAAGCGAAGAAGAAATAAGGTAGGAGGAAGAGATGGAAACTTTAGCTCAACATCGCCATGCTCGTTCTTCTGCACAGAAGGTTCGCCTTGTTGCTGACCTGATTCGCGGTAAGAAAGTGTCGCAGGCCCTGGACATCCTGACCTATACCAACAAGAAAGCTGCGGTATTGGTCAAGAAAGTACTGGAATCTGCCATTGCTAACGCTGAACACAACGATGGCGCTGACATCGACGATCTGAAAGTCGCGAAAATTTTCGTAGATGAAGGCCCAAGCATGAAGCGCATTATGCCGCGTGCGAAAGGTCGTGCAGATCGCATCCTGAAGCGCACCAGCCACATTACTGTGGTTGTGTCCGATCGCTGAGACTCTGGAGACTAGCAATGGGTCAGAAAGTACATCCTAATGGTATTCGCCTGGGTATTGTAAAACCATGGAACTCTACCTGGTTTGCGAACACCAAAGAATTCGCTGACAACCTGGACAGCGATTTTAAAGTACGTCAGTACCTGACTAAGGAACTGGCTAAAGCGTCTGTATCTCGTATCGTTATCGAGCGTCCAGCGAAGAGCATCCGTGTGACTATTCACACTGCTCGTCCTGGCATCGTTATCGGTAAGAAAGGCGAAGACGTAGAAAAACTGCGCAAGGTCGTAGCGGATATCGCTGGCGTTCCTGCACAGATCAATATCGCTGAAGTTCGTAAGCCTGAACTGGACGCTAAATTGGTTGCTGACAGCATCACTTCTCAGCTGGAACGTCGTGTTATGTTCCGTCGTGCTATGAAGCGTGCTGTACAGAACGCAATGCGTCTGGGCGCTAAAGGTATCAAAGTTGAAGTTAGCGGCCGTCTGGGCGGCGCGGAAATCGCACGTACCGAATGGTACCGTGAAGGTCGCGTACCGCTGCACACTCTGCGTGCTGACATCGACTACAACACCTCTGAAGCGCACACCACTTACGGTGTAATCGGCGTTAAGGTATGGATCTTCAAAGGTGAGATCCTGGGTGGTATGGCTGCTGTTGAACAACCGGAAAAACCGGCTGCTCAACCTAAAAAGCAGCAGCGTAAAGGCCGTAAATAAGGAGCGTCGCTGATGTTACAACCAAAGCGTACAAAATTCCGTAAAGTGCACAAAGGCCGCAACCGTGGTCTGGCGCAGGGTACGGATGTTAGCTTCGGCACTTTCGGTCTGAAAGCTGTTGGCCGTGGTCGTCTGACTGCACGTCAGATCGAAGCAGCACGTCGTGCAATGACCCGTGCAGTTAAGCGTCAAGGTAAGATCTGGATCCGTGTATTCCCGGACAAACCGATCACCGAGAAGCCACTGGAAGTTCGTATGGGTAAAGGTAAAGGTAACGTGGAGTACTGGGTTGCCTTGATCCAACCGGGCAAAGTCCTTTATGAAATGGACGGTGTTCCGGAAGAGCTGGCCCGTGAAGCCTTCGGCCTGGCAGCAGCGAAACTGCCTATCAAAACCACCTTTGTAACTAAGACGGTGATGTAATGAAAGCAAAAGAGCTGCGTGAAAAAAGCGTTGAAGAGCTGAACGCTGAGCTGCTGAACCTGCTGCGTGAGCAGTTCAACCTGCGCATGCAGGCTGCAAGTGGCCAGCTGCAACAGACTCACCTGCTGAAGCAAGTGCGTCGCAATGTTGCACGCGTTAAGACTTTACTGACTCAGAAGGCGGGTGCGTAATGACCGATAAAATCCGTACTCTGCAAGGTCGTGTTGTTAGCGACAAAATGGAGAAATCCATTGTTGTAGCTATCGAACGTATTGTGAAACACCCGATCTACGGTAAATTCATCAAGCGTACGACCAAACTGCACGTACATGACGAGAACAACGAATGTGGTATCGGCGACAAGGTTGAAATCCGTGAATGCCGTCCACTGTCCAAGACTAAGTCCTGGACGCTGGTTCGCGTTGTAGAGAAAGCGGTTCTGTAATACAGTACGCCTTCTCAATACGAATAAACGGCTCAGCGATGAGCCGTTTATTTTTTCTACCCATATTGCAGAAGCGGTGTTATAATGCCGCGCCCTCGATATGGGGCTTTTTAACGGCTCTGATTTTAGAGTCTCAGGTAGTAGTTGACATTAGCGGAGCACTAAAATGATCCAAGAACAGACTATGCTGAACGTCGCCGACAACTCCGGTGCACGTCGCGTAATGTGTATCAAGGTTCTGGGTGGCTCGCACCGTCGCTACGCAGGCGTAGGCGACATCATCAAGATCACCATCAAGGAAGCAATTCCACGTGGTAAGGTCAAAAAAGGTGATGTGCTGAAGGCGGTAGTGGTGCGCACCAAGAAGGGTGTTCGTCGCCCTGACGGTTCTGTCATTCGCTTCGATGGTAATGCATGCGTTATTTTAAACAATAACAGCGAGCAGCCTATCGGCACGCGTATCTTTGGGCCGGTAACTCGTGAACTTCGTACTGAGAAGTTCATGAAAATTATCTCTCTGGCACCAGAAGTACTCTAAGGAGCGAATCATGGCAGCGAAAATCCGTCGTGATGACGAAGTTATCGTGTTAACCGGTAAAGATAAAGGTAAACGCGGTAAAGTAAAAAATGTTCTGTCTTCCGGCAAACTTGTCGTTGAAGGTATCAACCTGGTTAAGAAACATCAGAAGCCGGTTCCGGCCCTGAACCAACCAGGCGGCATCGTTGAAAAAGAAGCTGCTATTCAGGTTTCTAACGTTGCAATCTTCAATGCGGCTACCGGTAAGGCTGACCGTGTAGGCTTTAGATTCGAAGACGGCAAAAAAGTCCGTTTCTTCAAGTCTAACAGCGAAACTATCAAGTAATTTGGAGTAGTACGATGGCGAAACTGCATGATTACTACAAAGACGAAGTAGTTAAGAAACTCATGACCGAGTTTAACTACAATTCTGTCATGCAAGTCCCTCGGGTCGAGAAGATCACCCTGAACATGGGTGTTGGTGAAGCGATCGCTGACAAGAAACTGCTGGATAACGCAGCAGCTGATCTGACAGCAATCTCCGGTCAAAAACCGCTGATCACCAAAGCACGCAAATCTGTTGCAGGCTTCAAAATCCGTCAGGGCTATCCGATCGGCTGTAAAGTAACTCTGCGTGGCGAACGCATGTGGGAGTTCTTTGAGCGCCTGATCACTATTGCTGTTCCACGTATCCGTGACTTCCGTGGCCTGTCCGCGAAGTCTTTCGACGGTCGTGGTAACTACAGCATGGGTGTCCGTGAGCAGATCATCTTCCCAGAAATCGACTACGATAAAGTCGACCGCGTGCGTGGTTTGGATATTACCATTACCACTACTGCGAAATCTGACGAAGAAGGCCGTGCTCTGCTGGCTGCCTTTGACTTCCCGTTCCGCAAGTAAGGTAGGGTTACTGAATGGCTAAGCAATCAATGAAAGCACGCGAAGTAAAGCGCGTAGCTTTAGCTGATAAATTCTTCGCTAAACGCGCTGAACTGAAAGCGATCATTTCTGATGTGAACGCTTCCGACGAAGATCGTTGGAATGCGGTTCTCAAGCTGCAGTCTCTGCCGCGTGATTCCAGCCCGTCTCGTCAGCGTAACCGCTGTCGTCAAACAGGTCGTCCACATGGTTATGTGGGCAAGTTTGGGTTGAGCCGTATCAAACTGCGTGAAGCCGCCATGCGCGGTGAAGTGCCAGGCTTGAAAAAGGCTAGCTGGTAATTACCAATTGAATCACGGGAGTAAAGACAGATGAGCATGCAAGATCCGATCGCGGATATGCTGACCCGTATCCGTAACGGTCAGGCCGCGAACAAAGTTGCGGTCACCATGCCTTCCGCCAAGCTGAAAGTGGCAATTGCCAACGTGCTGAAGGAAGAAGGTTTTATCGAAGATTTTAAAGTTGAAGGCGACACCAAGCCGGAACTGGAACTTACTCTCAAGTATTTCCAGGGTAAAGCTGTTGTAGAAAGCATTCAGCGTGTCAGCCGCCCAGGTCTGCGCATCTATAAGAAAAAAGATGAGCTGCCAAAAGTTATGGCTGGCCTTGGTATCGCAGTTGTTTCTACCTCTAAAGGTGTTATGACTGATCGTGCAGCGCGCCAGGCTGGTCTTGGTGGCGAAATTATCTGCTACGTAGCCTAATCGGAGGAAAGAATGTCTCGTGTTGCTAAAGCACCGGTCGTTATTCCTGCCGGCGTTGATGTAAAAATCGACGGTCAGGTTATTACGATCAAAGGTAAAAACGGCGAGCTGACTCGTACCCTCAACAAAGCTGTTGAAGTTAAACATGCAGATAACGCTCTGACCTTCGGTCCACGTGATGGTTTCGTGGATGGATGGGCTCAGGCTGGTACCGCGCGTGCCCTGCTGAACTCAATGGTTGTTGGTGTTACCGAAGGCTTCACTAAAAAGCTTCAGCTGGTTGGTGTAGGTTATCGTGCAGCTATCAAAGGGAATGCAGTAGGCCTGTCTCTGGGCTTCTCACACCCTGTTGAGCATCCGCTGCCGGCCGGTATCACTGCAGAATGTCCGACTCAAACTGAAATCGTGCTGAAAGGCGCTGATAAACAGCTGATCGGTCAGGTTGCAGCAGATCTGCGCGCCTACCGTCGTCCTGAGCCTTACAAAGGCAAGGGTGTTCGTTACGCCGACGAAGTCGTGCGTACCAAAGAGGCTAAGAAGAAGTAAGGTAACACTATGGATAAGAAATCTGCTCGTATCCGTCGTGCGACCCGCGCACGCCGCAAGCTCAAAGAGCTGGGTGCAACTCGCCTGGTGGTACATCGTACCCCGCGTCATATTTACGCACAGGTAATTGCACCGAACGGTTCTGAAGTTCTGGTAGCTGCTTCTACTGTAGAAAAAGCTATCTCAGAACAATTGAAGTACACCGGTAACAAAGACGCCGCTGCAGCTGTAGGTAAAGCTGTTGCAGAACGCGCTCTGGAAAAAGGCATCAGCAATGTTTCCTTTGACCGTTCCGGGTTCCAATATCATGGTCGTGTCCAGGCACTGGCAGATGCTGCCCGTGAAGCTGGCCTTCAGTTCTAAGGTAGAGGTGTAAGATGGCTCACATCGAAAAACAGGCTGGCGAACTGCAGGAAAAGCTGATCGCGGTAAACCGCGTATCTAAAACCGTTAAAGGTGGTCGTATTTTCTCCTTCACAGCTCTGACTGTAGTAGGCGATGGTAACGGTCGCGTTGGTTTTGGTTACGGTAAAGCGCGTGAAGTTCCAGCAGCGATCCAGAAAGCGATGGAAAAAGCCCGTCGCAATATGATTAACGTCGCGCTGAACAACGGCACCCTGCAGCACCCAGTTAAAGGTGTTCACACGGGTTCTCGTGTATTCATGCAGCCAGCTTCAGAAGGTACCGGTATCATCGCCGGTGGTGCAATGCGCGCCGTTCTGGAAGTTGCTGGGGTTCATAACGTTCTGGCTAAAGCATATGGTTCCACCAACCCGATTAACGTGGTTCGTGCAACTATTGATGGCCTGGAAAATATGAATTCTCCAGAAATGGTCGCTGCCAAGCGTGGTAAATCCGTTGAAGAAATTCTGGGGTAATTGACCATGGCAAAGACTATTAAAATCACTCAAACCCGCAGTGCAATCGGTCGTCTGCCGAAACACAAGGCAACGCTGCTTGGCCTGGGTCTGCGTCGTATTGGTCATACCGTTGAGCGCGAGGATACTCCTGCTGTTCGTGGTATGGTCAACGCGGTTTACTTCATGGTTAAAGTTGAGGAGTAAGAGATGCGTTTAAATACTCTGTCTCCGGCCGAAGGCTCTAAAAAGGCGGGTAAACGCCTGGGTCGTGGTATCGGTTCTGGCCTCGGCAAAACCGGTGGACGTGGTCACAAAGGTCAGAACTCTCGTTCTGGCGGTGGCGTACGTCGCGGTTTCGAGGGTGGCCAGATGCCACTGTACCGTCGTCTGCCGAAGTTCGGCTTCACCTCTCGCAAAGCAGCGATCACAGCGGAAATCCGTCTGTCTGACCTGGCGAAAGTTGAAGGCGGCGTTGTAGACCTGAACACGCTGAAAGCGGCTAACATTATCGGTATTCAGATTGAGTTCGCGAAAGTGATCCTGTCTGGTGAAGTTTCTACTCCGGTAACTGTTCGTGGCCTGCGTGTTACTAAAGGTGCTCGTGCTGCTATCGAAGCTGCTGGCGGTAAAATTGAGGAATAAGTAGCAGATGGCTAAGCAACCGGGATTAGATTTTCAAAGTGCCAAAGGTGGATTTGGCGAGCTGAAACGCAGACTGCTGTTTGTTATCGGCGCGCTGATTGTGTTCCGTATTGGCTCTTTTATTCCGATCCCTGGTATCGATGCCGCTGTACTTGCCAAACTGCTTGAGCAACAGCGAGGCACCATCATTGAAATGTTCAACATGTTCTCTGGTGGTGCTCTCAGCCGTGCTTCTATCTTTGCTCTGGGTATTATGCCGTACATTTCGGCATCGATTATTATCCAGCTGCTGACGGTCGTTCATCCGGCCCTGGCAGAGCTGAAGAAAGAAGGGGAGTCTGGACGTCGTAAGATTAGTCAGTACACCCGTTACGGTACTCTGGTGCTGGCAATATTCCAGTCGATCGGTATTGCTACCGGTCTGCCGAATATGCCTGGTATGCAGGGCCTGGTATTAAACCCAGGCTTTGCATTCTATTTCACCGCTGTTGTTAGTCTGGTCACAGGGACGATGTTCCTGATGTGGCTCGGCGAACAGATTACTGAGCGTGGTATCGGTAACGGTATCTCAATCATTATCTTCGCCGGTATCGTTGCGGGACTCCCGCCGGCCATCGCCCATACTATCGAGCAAGCGCGTCAAGGCGACCTGCACTTCCTCCTGTTGCTGTTGGTTGCAGTATTAGTATTTGCAGTGACGTTCTTTGTTGTCTTCGTTGAACGTGGTCAACGCCGCATTGTGGTGAACTACGCTAAGCGTCAGCAGGGTCGTCGTGTCTATGCTGCACAGAGCACACATTTACCGCTGAAAGTGAATATGGCGGGGGTTATCCCGGCTATCTTCGCTTCCAGTATTATTCTGTTCCCGGCAACCATCGCGTCATGGTTCGGGGGCGGTACTGGTTGGAACTGGCTGACAACAATTTCGCTGTATTTGCAGCCTGGGCAACCACTTTATGTGTTACTCTATGCGTCTGCGATCATCTTCTTCTGTTTCTTCTACACGGCGTTGGTCTTCAACCCGCGTGAAACAGCAGATAACCTGAAGAAGTCCGGTGCATTTGTACCAGGAATTCGTCCGGGAGAGCAAACGGCGAAGTATATCGATAAAGTAATGACCCGCCTGACTTTGGTTGGTGCGCTTTATATTACTTTTATCTGCCTGATCCCGGAGTTCATGCGTGATGCAATGAAAGTACCGTTCTACTTCGGTGGGACCTCACTGCTTATCGTTGTTGTCGTGATTATGGACTTTATGGCTCAAGTGCAAACTCTGATGATGTCCAGTCAGTATGAGTCTGCATTGAAGAAGGCGAACCTGAAAGGCTACGGCCGCTAATTGGTCGCCTGAGAAGTTACGGAGAGTAAAAATGAAAGTTCGTGCTTCCGTCAAGAAATTATGCCGTAACTGCAAAATCGTTAAGCGTGATGGTGTCATCCGTGTGATTTGCAGTGCCGAGCCGAAGCATAAACAGCGCCAAGGCTGATTATTTCGCATATTTTTCTTGCAAAGTTGGGTTGAGCTGGCTAGATTAGCCAGCCAATCTTTTGTATGTCTGTACGTTTCCATTTGAGTATCCTGAAAACGGGCTTTTCAGCATGGTGCGTACATATTAAATAGTAGGAGTGCATAGTGGCCCGTATAGCAGGCATTAACATTCCTGATCAGAAACATGCTGTGATCGCATTAACTTCGATCTACGGCATCGGCAAGACCCGTTCTAAAGCCATCCTGGCTGCAGCGGGTATCGCTGAAGATGTTAAGATCAGTGAGCTGTCTGAAGGACAAATCGACACGCTGCGTGACGAAGTTGCCAAATTTGTCGTTGAAGGTGATCTGCGCCGTGAAATCAGCATGAGCATCAAGCGCCTGATGGATCTTGGTTGCTATCGCGGTTTGCGTCATCGTCGTGGTCTGCCAGTGCGCGGTCAGCGTACTAAGACCAACGCACGTACCCGTAAGGGTCCGCGCAAACCGATCAAGAAATAATCGGGGTGATTGAATAATGGCAAAGGCACCAGTTCGTGCACGTAAACGTGTAAGAAAACAAGTCTCTGACGGCGTGGCTCATATCCATGCTTCTTTCAACAACACCATCGTTACTATTACTGATCGTCAGGGTAACGCATTGGGTTGGGCAACAGCCGGTGGTTCCGGTTTCCGTGGTTCTCGCAAATCCACTCCGTTCGCAGCTCAGGTTGCAGCAGAGCGTTGCGCTGAAGCCGTAAAAGAATACGGCATCAAGAATCTGGAAGTTATGGTTAAAGGTCCGGGTCCGGGTCGTGAATCTACTGTTCGCGCTCTGAACGCCGCTGGTTTCCGCATCACGAATATTACTGATGTGACTCCGATCCCTCATAACGGTTGTCGTCCGCCGAAAAAACGTCGCGTATAACGCTCGTTTTTTAGGTTAGTTGGAGATAGAAAATGGCAAGATATTTGGGTCCTAAGCTCAAGCTGAGCCGTCGTGAGGGCACCGACTTATTCCTTAAGTCTGGCGTTCGCGCGATCGATACCAAGTGTAAAATTGAACAAGCTCCTGGCCAGCACGGTGCGCGTAAACCGCGTCTGTCTGACTATGGTGTGCAGTTGCGTGAAAAGCAAAAAGTTCGCCGTATGTACGGTGTGCTGGAGCGTCAGTTCCGTAACTACTATAAAGAAGCAGCACGTCTGAAAGGCAACACAGGTGAAAACCTGCTGGCTCTGCTGGAAGGTCGTCTGGACAACGTTGTATACCGTATGGGCTTCGGCGCTACTCGTGCTGAATCACGTCAGCTGGTTAGCCACAAAGCAATCATGGTAAACGGTCGTGTTGTTAACATCGCTTCTTATCAGGTTAAAGCGAATGACGTTGTTAGCATTCGTGAGAAAGCGAAAAAGCAATCTCGCGTGAAGGCCGCTCTGGAGCTGGCTGAGCAGCGTGAAAAGCCAACCTGGCTGGAAGTTGATGCTGGCAAGATGGAAGGTACGTTCAAGCGTCAGCCTGAGCGTTCTGATCTGTCTGCGGACATTAACGAACACCTGATCGTCGAGCTTTACTCCAAGTAAAGCTTAGTACCAAAGAGAGGACACAATGCAGGGTTCTGTGACAGAGTTTCTAAAACCGCGCCTGGTAGATATCGAGCAAGTGAGTTCGACGCACGCCAAGGTGACCCTTGAGCCTTTAGAGCGTGGCTTTGGCCATACTCTGGGTAACGCACTGCGCCGTATTCTGCTCTCATCGATGCCGGGTTGCGCGGTGACCGAGGTTGAGATTGATGGTGTACTTCATGAGTACAGCACCAAAGAAGGCGTTCAGGAAGATATCCTTGAAATCCTGCTCAACCTGAAAGGGCTGGCGGTGAGAGTTCAGGGTAAAGATGAAGTTATTCTTACTCTGAATAAATCTGGCATTGGCCCTGTGACTGCAGCCGACATCACCCACGACGGTGATGTTGAAATCGTCAAGCCGCAGCACGTGATCTGCCACCTGACCGATGAGAACGCAGCTATTAGCATGCGTATCAAAGTTCAGCGCGGTCGTGGTTATGTGCCGGCTTCTGCCCGAATTCATTCGGAAGAAGATGAGCGCCCAATCGGCCGTCTGCTGGTCGACGCATGCTACAGCCCTGTAGAGCGTATTGCCTACAATGTTGAAGCAGCGCGTGTAGAACAGCGTACCGACCTGGACAAGCTGGTCATCGAAATGGAAACCAACGGCACAATCGATCCTGAAGAGGCGATTCGTCGTGCGGCAACCATCCTGGCAGAACAACTGGAAGCTTTCGTTGACTTACGTGATGTACGTCAGCCAGAAGTGAAAGAAGAGAAACCAGAATTCGATCCGATCCTGCTGCGCCCTGTTGACGATCTCGAATTGACTGTCCGCTCTGCTAACTGCCTCAAGGCAGAAGCTATCCACTATATCGGTGATCTGGTACAGCGTACCGAGGTTGAGTTGCTTAAAACGCCGAACCTGGGTAAAAAATCTCTTACCGAGATTAAAGACGTGCTGGCTTCACGTGGTCTGTCTCTGGGCATGCGTCTGGAAAACTGGCCACCGGCAAGCATTGCTGACGAGTAACCGGATCACAGGTTAAGGTTTTACTGAGAAGGATAAGGTCATGCGCCATCGTAAGAGTGGTCGTCAACTGAACCGCAACAGCAGCCATCGCCAGGCTATGTTCCGCAACATGGCAGGTTCACTGGTTCGTCATGAAATCATCAAGACGACCCTGCCTAAAGCGAAAGAGCTGCGTCGCGTAGTTGAGCCGCTGATTACTCTTGCCAAGACTGACAGCGTTGCTAATCGTCGTCTGGCATTCGCCCGTACTCGTGATAACGAGATCGTGGCAAAACTGTTTAACGAACTGGGCCCGCGTTTCGCGAGCCGTGCCGGTGGTTACACTCGCATTCTGAAGTGTGGTTTCCGTGCAGGCGACAACGCGCCGATGGCTTACATCGAGCTGGTTGATCGTTCAGAGAAAGCAGAAGCTGCTGCAGAGTAATCTGCAGTAACGTAAAAAAACCCGCCTCGGCGGGTTTTTTTATATCCGCATTATCCCCACTTCTCTACAATACCTGTATCAATTTTGTTCATCCCCTGGAGCTGATGATGTGGTTGCTTGACCAGTGGGCAGAACGCCATATTCGCGATGCCCAGAATAAAGGCGATTTCGACAATCTTCCCGGGAGCGGCGAACCTCTTGAACTTGAAGATGATTCGCATATTGCGCCTGAACTCCGGGCTGGATACCGTTTGCTAAAAAATGCTGGCTGCCTCCCGCCCGAGCTTGAGCAGCGCAGAGAGGCTGTTGAACTTGTCGATTTGCTAAAAGGGATCCGTCAGGATGATCCTCGACATAAAGAACTTAGCCGCAGGCTTGCCCTGATCGAGCTCAAGCTGCGCCAGGCAGGAATGAGCACGGAATTCCTGCATGGGGAATACGGTGAAATATTGATGAAGAAGATAAACGAGGAGTAGCGATGTACCGTATCGGTGAACTTGCAAAGCTCGCGAACGTAACGCCGGACACTATCCGATATTACGAAAAGCAGCAGATGATCGATCATGAGGTACGCACGGAAGGCGGCTTTCGGCTTTATACCGATAACGATCTGCAACGTCTGAGATTCATACGCTACGCCCGACAGCTTGGCTTCACGCTTGATTCGATCCGCGAGTTATTATCGATCCGCATCGATCCTGAGCATCACACTTGTCAGGAATCCAAAAGCATCGTGCAAGCCCGGCTTGAGGAAGTTGAAGCCCGTATTCTGGAACTGCAAACCATGCAGCGCTCTTTGCAAAGGTTGAATGATGCCTGCTGCGGAACGGCTCATAGCAGTATTTATTGTTCAATTCTGGAAGCCCTTGAACAGGGAGCCAGTGGAGAAACTCGGGGATGTTGATTTTTAATCTACTCGGGTCTAGACTTCCGTCGTCATAAACCATGCTCAGGAGAAATTATGAGCCGCTATCAGCACACGAAGGGACAAATTAAAGATAATGCCATCGAGGCTTTACTTCACGACCCGCTTTTTCGACAGCGCGTTGAAAAGAATAAAAAAGGAAAGGGGAGTTATCTGCGTAAAGACAAACATGCAAAACGGGGTAACTGGGAGGCCAGTGGCAAGCAAGCGAATCGCTTATTTACCACTGGCCTTCCTGTTTTTAACTGCTGATTAAACGCGGTTATTCTGCTCTTTTAACAGATCGCGAATTTCACTCAGTAACACTTCTTCTTTCGTTGGTGCAGGCGCTGCTGCAGGCTCTTCTTTTTTACGGTTGAGCCGGTTAATCAGCTTGATAGCCATAAAGATAGCAAACGCCACAATCACGAAATCAAATACGTTCTGGATAAACACGCCGTAGTGCATTACAACTGCCGGGATATCACCCTGGGCTTCACGCAGCGTGAACGCGAACTGTTTGAAATCAATGCCCCCGATTAGCAGCCCTAAAGGTGGCATGATGATGTCCGCTACTAATGATGAAACAATCTTGCCGAATGCCGCACCAATAATGACACCCACAGCCAAATCAACCACGTTCCCGCGCATCGCAAATTCGCGAAATTCTTTAATAAAACTCATTATGTTCTCCTTGTGCCAGCTGACGACTATAAGTTTAACAAATGATTAGCCAATTGCCATTCGGGATAATTAAACGTTATGAAAATAAAAGGCACAGAAATAAAGAGGGTAAAGTGCGGGGGCTCTATTGAGAGCCCCGACGTATTAAAGGAAGAATGGACTAGGCTGGAATAAACGTTCGACGTCGGTAATAAATTTTTTATCGGTAAGGAACATAATTACGTGGTCGCCTTGCTCAATACGCAAATTATCATTGGCGATCATAACGTCATTCCCGCGCACTACGGCGCCGATAATAGTGCCCGGCGGCAGCTTAATTTCGTCGATGGCGCGGCCCACAACGCGTGACGTGGTTTCATCTCCATGAGCTACCGCTTCAATGGCTTCTGCCACCCCGCGACGCAGAGATGAAACGCCGACAATGTCCGCTTTACGTACATGGCTCAGCAGCGCGGAAATGGTCGCCTGCTGCGGTGAAATGGCAATATCAATAACGCTGCCCTGAACCAGGTCGACATACGCCTTGCGCTGGATAAGCACCATGACCTTCTTTGCTCCCATACGTTTGGCGAGCATGGCGGACATAATATTCGCCTCGTCATCGTTGGTGACGGCAATAAAGAGATCAACTTGATCAATATGCTCTTCAGCCAATAATTCCTGATCCGACGCGTCGCCATAAAATACGATCGTATTTTGCAGTTTTTCCGCCAGCTCAGAAGCACGCTGTTGATCGCGCTCGATCAATTTCACGCTGTAGTCTTTTTCCAGCCTTCGCGCCAGGCCCGCGCCGATATTGCCACCGCCGACCAGCATAATGCGTTTATAAGGCTTTTCGAGACGCTGCAACTCACTCATCACCGCACGAATATGCTGAGAGGCCGCAATGAAGAAGACCTCATCCCCCGCTTCGACAATCGTGGAGCCTTGAGGGCGAATAGGTCTGTCGTGGCGGAAAATGGCGGCGACGCGCGTATCGATATGCGGCATGTGCTCACGCATTGTGGAAAGCGCATTGCCGATCAACGGGCCGCCGTAATAGGCCTTAACGACGGCAAGACTGACCTTACCTTCGGCAAAATTCACCACCTGCAGCGCGCCTGGATATTCGATCAGACGATAGATATTGTCGATAACCAGCTGTTCTGGCGCGATGAGATGGTCAATAGGAACCGCTTCTGAATTAAAGAGCTTCTCAGCATCGCGGACATAGTCCGGAGAACGGATGCGCGCGATTCGGTTAGGGGTGTTGAAAAGCGAGTAGGCCACCTGACAGGCCACCATATTGGTTTCGTCAGAACTGGTCACCGCAACGAGCATGTCTGCATCGTCGGCGCCTGCCTCGCGTAGCACGCGCGGGTGTGAGCCATGGCCCTGCACAACGCGAAGGTCAAATTTGTCCTGTAAAACGCGCAGACGATCCCCGTTGGTATCAACGATTGTGATGTCGTTGTTTTCGCCAACCAGGTTTTCCGCCAGCGTTCCGCCCACTTGTCCTGCGCCCAGAATGATAATTTTCATATCTCGTGACCTGTTCTCAACATCACTCTTTGATTAGCTTAGCGTAAAAGAAGCCATCGCCTTCTTCCGCGCCCGGCAGGTTTTGCTGACCCGGGCATTCAGGCGTTCCCGTATCTCGCAGCGTTGCGTCCGGGGTACGTTTAAGGAAGGCCGCGATTTGCTGGCTGTTTTCTTCTGGCAATACGGAGCAGGTTGCATAAACCAGCGTGCCGCCGGGTTTTAGATGTGGCCAGATTGCGTCAAGTATGTCCGATTGCAGTTGGGCAAGTTCCTTGATATCGCGATCGCGGCGCAGCCACTTGATATCCGGATGGCGACGAATCACGCCTGTTGCAGAGCAGGGCGCATCCAGCAAAATGCGGTCAAACTGTGTTTCACCACACCATTCTGCGGGCTTGCGTCCGTCACCCTGCTTAACCTGAGCCTTCATGCCCAGACGCTTGAGGTTGTCGTAGACGCGTGACAGGCGCTGCTCATCGACATCCACGGCCATTACGCTGGCCTGCGGAGCCACTTCAAGAATGTGCGTTGTTTTTCCGCCAGGCGCGGCGCAAAGATCGAGGATCTGTTCCCCGTTTGCTGGTTCAAGCCAGGTCATGCAACCCTGAGCCGAGGCATCCTGTACGGTCACCCAGCCTTCATCAAAACCAGGTAAAGCATGTACTGGTGCAGGGGAGGCTAAACGCACGGCATCCGGATAGGCTGCATGCGTGAATCCACTCATTCCGGTTTCTTCCAGTAATGCCAGCCATGCGTCACGGGTGTGGTGATTACGGTTGACGCGTAACCACATCGGTGGGCGTTGATTATTCGCTTCGGCAATGTTTTGCCATTGCTGCGGATACGCTTTTTTAAGGCGATTCAGCAGCCAGTCCGGGTGCAGAAAACGTGTTTCGCTTTGTGCAAATTCAGCCAGTAGCTCATCCTGCTGACGCTGGAACTGACGCAGTACGCCGTTGATCAGCCCTTTCAACTGAGGGCGTTTAATCGCAACGGCACCTTCCACCGTTTCAGCCAGCGCGGCGTGAGGTGGAATGCGGGTATGAAGAAGCTGATAAAACCCCACCATAATCAAATAATGTACGGTGCGCTGTTTGCCAGTCATTGGGCGCGACATCAGCTTATTAATGAGCCACTCAAGCTGAGAAAGGGTGCGCAGGACACCAAAGCAGAGTTCCTGGAGCAGAGCTTTGTCTTTATCAGATACCTTTTGTTGCAGGGGAGGCAGGATGTTACTCAATGACTGGCCCTGCTCGATAACCTGCTCAACGGCTTTGGCCGCCATACTGCGTAGATTTTGTTTTTTCATAACTATAAAAATAAAAATGCCCGGAAACACCGGGCTTTAAGCATATATTGGATTAGGCAAGACGATTACCCGGTATAAACCATTCGCGACGGGAATTTAATAGATCCTGAGCGCTCATGGCTTTCTTACCGGCCGGTTGCAGCGATTCAAGATTCAGGATCCCTTCTGCTGTCGCAACCTGGATTCCGTTCTTGCTGGCGTCGATAATCGTGCCGGGTTCAGCAGCCGTATTGCCATTAATGACTGACGCTTTCCAGACTTTCACTGGCTGCTCATCAATCTCCATCCAGCTCATCGGCCACGGATTAAAAGCGCGGATGCAGCGTTCAAGTTGAGCGGCAGACAAGGACCAGTCGAGCCGGGCTTCTTCTTTACTCAGTTTTTCAGCATACGTCACCAGCGTCTCATCCTGAACTTCCGGCTTCGCCGTATTATCAGCAAGCTGCTGCAGCGTCTCGATAAGCCCTTGTGGACCGAGGCCTGCCAGTTTGTCATACAGCGTAGCGCTGGTATCGTCTGCAGTAATAGGGCACGCCAGTTTATGCAGCATGTCGCCAGTGTCTAAACCTACGTCCATCTTCATGATTGTGACGCCGGTTTCAGCATCCCCCGCCCACAGGGAGCGCTGGATAGGTGCCGCACCACGCCAGCGCGGGAGCAAGGAGCCGTGCACGTTGATACAACCCAGACGAGGCATATCAAGCACCGCTTTTGGCAGAATTAAACCGTAAGCCACCACGACCATTACGTCGGCGTTCAGGTCAGCAACCAGCTGCTGATTTTCCTGAGGGCGTAAGGATGCGGGCTGGAAAACAGGAAGCCCATGCTCTTCTGCCAGCACCTTTACCGGGCTCGGCATCAGTTTTTTACCGCGACCAGCCGGACGGTCCGGCTGGGTAAAGACGCCGACAACCTGGTGACCAGAAGATAACAGCGCGTCAAGATGACGCGCTGCAAAATCAGGGGTTCCCGCGAAGATAATACGTAGTGTTTTAGACACGATGATCCTTGTATCCGGGGGGACGTTATGCGCGAGAGCGCAAACGATCCAGTTTCTCTACTTTTTGACGAATACGCTGCTGTTTCAACGGCGAGAGGTAATCGATAAACAGCTTACCGACCAGATGATCCATCTCATGCTGAATGCAAATTGCCAGCAGGTCATCTGCTTCCAGTTCGAACGGATTACCGTCACGATCCAAAGCGCGAATTTTCACTTTTTCGGCACGTGGCACCAAAGCGCGCTGTTCCGGAATAGAAAGACAACCTTCCTCAATGCCCGTTTCACCGCTCTTCTCAAGCAATTCAGGGTTGATCAGCACCAGACGCTCATCGCGATTTTCAGAAACGTCGATCACGATAATACGTTTATGAATGTCTACCTGCGTCGCCGCCAGGCCAATGCCTTCTTCGGCGTACATGGTATCGAACATATCATCAACGATACGCTGGATTTCTGCATTCACTTCTTTAACCGGTTCAGCGACGATGCGAAGGCGCTCGTCCGGAATATGTAACACTTGCAAAACTGCCATAAATTTCCAGAGTCGTGTTCAGGAGTTGATAAGAATATTACTTCTATTCTAGACAAATCCCGGGTCGATTGACAGCATCAGTGACCAATCGCAATGATTGCGCAGGCCGCTTATGGCAGGGGGAAAGGATGACGTCTATCGAGATATGGCTACGGCTAATACACACAGGTTCATTATGTGGCGATGGAATGCTGGAAGCGGCTGCACGGCTGCACAAGCAAAAAAATATCGATGCTTCCGCTGTCAGAGACGCCGGGCTGTCAGCAAAACAGGCTGAACGGTTCTTTGCCCCAGATGAGGGTGAGCTGGAGCGTAGTCTGGTGTGGCTTGAGCAGCCGGGAAATCATTTATTGACGGCAACCCATCCGCTTTATCCTCCTTTACTTCGAGCAATTCCTGATTATCCCGGTGCATTATTCGTAAAAGGTAACCCTGAAACGCTTAATGCTGCCCAGCTGGCGGTCGTGGGTAGCCGTGCGCCGTCATGGTATGGAGAACGATGGGGGAAAATTCTGTGCGAACAACTTTCGCAAAGTGGTTTCACAATCACCAGCGGACTGGCCTGCGGTATAGACGGTGTTGCTCACAACGCCGCGCTGTCTGTAAAAGGGCGTAGCGTGGCCGTACTGGGGAACGGCCTGTTTAGCATTTATCCCCGTCGGCATCAGGCGCTGGCTATGCGGCTTATCGAAGCTGACGGGGCGATAGTGTCTGAATTCCCTCTTTCGGCGCAGCCCCGGCCGGCAAACTTTCCGCGTCGTAATCGAGTCATCAGCGGGCTTAGCCAGGGTGTATTGGTCGTTGAAGCGGCAGTGCGAAGCGGCTCGCTGGTCACTGCACGATGCGCGCTCGATCAGGGGAGGGAGGTTTTCGCCTTACCCGGCCCGATTGGTAACCCGGGGTGTGAAGGACCACACTGGCTGATAAAGCAGGGTGCAACGCCGGTAACAGAAGCGCGGGACATTCTTGAAAATTTGCAATATGGCTTGCAATGTCTGCAGGAAGATCCCGAAAAGCGACATTATTCATCAGATCAGGGAAAGGTGGCATTGCCATTTCCCAAGCTCCTGGCTAACGTAGGAGATGAGGTAACACCTGTTGACGTTGTCGCTGAACGTGCCGGCCAACCTGTGCCAGTAACGGTAGCACAGCTACTCGAACTGGAGTTAGCAGGGTGGATCGCAGCTGTACCCGGCGGCTATGTCCGATTAAGGAGGGCATGCCATGTTCGACGTACTGATGTATTTGTTTGAGACTTACATCCATAACGAAGCAGAAATGCGAGTGGATCAGGACAAATTGACACAGGATCTTACCGATGCGGGGTTTGAGCGGGAAGATATCTATAATGCGTTGATGTGGCTGGAAAAACTGGCTGATTATCAGGAAGGCCTCGCCGAACCGATGCAGCTTGCTTCTGACCCGTTGTCAGTACGCATTTATACCGCAGAAGAGTGTGAAAGGCTGGACGCCAGCTGCCGGGGATTCATCTTATTCCTTGAGCAGATTCAGGTGCTGAACCTCGAAACGAGAGAAATGGTGATAGAGCGTGTCATGGCGCTGGATACGGCAGAATTTGAACTGGAAGATCTGAAATGGGTGATTCTGATGGTTCTGTTTAATATCCCGGGCTGTGAAAATGCCTATCAGCAAATGGAAGAATTACTCTTTGAAGTGAATGAAGGTATGCTGCATTAATTCTATGTGTAGCACCAAGAGTTGTTATGGCCAAATCAGCACTATTCACGGTGCATAAAAATGAGCCCTGCCCGCAGTGCGGGGCTGAACTTGTTATTCGGTCCGGGAAACACGGCCCGTTTCTCGGTTGTTCACACTATCCGGAATGTGATTATGTCCGTCCTCTGAAAAGCCAGGCGGATGGACATATCGTTAAAATTCTGGAAGGACAGCTATGTCCTCTTTGTGGTGGTGAACTAGCGCTACGTCAGGGCCGTTTCGGTATGTTTATTGGCTGTAGCCGTTATCCGGAATGTGAGCATACGGAACAAATTGATAAGCCTGATGAAACGGCGATTGCGTGTCCTCAGTGTCAGCGCGGTCAGCTGGTACAGCGCCGTTCCCGCTATGGTAAGACCTTCCATTCCTGCGATCGCTACCCTGAATGCCAGTTCGTTATCAATTTCAAACCGGTAGCGGGCGTCTGCCCTCATTGCAACTATCCGCTACTTATCGAGAAGAAAACGGCGCAAGGTGTGAAACGCTTCTGCGCCAGCAAACAATGTGGAAAGCCGGTAACGGCGGATCAAAATAGTGAATAATAACCTGCCATCAGGCTCCATTGCGCATGCTGTGGACGTGCTGAAAAATGAAAAAGTCATCGCCTATCCAACTGAAGCTGTTTTTGGGGTCGGTTGCGATCCTGACAGCGAGACGGCTGTGAGCCGCCTGCTTGCCTTAAAACAAAGACCCGTAGAGAAAGGGTTGATTTTGATAGCTGCGAATTACGAGCAGCTTAAGCCCTACATTGATGACTCTATGCTGACACCGGCGCAGCGCGAGACTATTTTCTCCGCATGGCCCGGACCGGTGACCTTTGTTTTCCCGGCGCAGCCGACAACACCGCGCTGGCTGACCGGACGCTTTGATTCCCTCGCCGTTCGCGTCACCGATCATCCTCTGGTGGTTGAGCTTTGCCTGGCATTTGGTAAACCGCTGGTCTCAACCAGCGCCAACCTGACCGGATTGCCACCTTGTCGTACAACTGAAGAAGTGCTGGCACAGTTCGGAAATGACTTCCCGGTTGCTGTTGGAGAGACGGGAGGGCGCCTGAATCCGTCTGAAATTCGCGACGCTTTGACCGGCGAACGTTTTCGCCAGGGGTAATCTCATGGAAACCTATGCTGTTTTTGGTAATCCGATTGCACACAGCAAGTCACCGCTGATCCATCAGCAATTTGCGGAGCAACTGCAGATAAATCATCCCTATGGCCGCGTACTGGCACCGGTAGATGCATTTATTCCAACGCTCGAGGCTTTTTTCGCCGCAGGTGGCAAAGGTGCGAATGTGACGGTTCCTTTTAAAGAGGAAGCTTTCGAACGTGCTGATGAACTGACCGAGCGCGCTTCTCTTGCTGGTGCAGTAAATACCCTAAAACGGCTTGAGGACGGACGTCTTCTGGGCGACAACACTGACGGAATAGGTTTGCTGAGCGATCTGGAACGACTGTCGTTTATTAAACCTGGGTTCCGGGTCCTGCTGATTGGTGCGGGTGGCGCATCGCGGGGAGTACTGTTGCCTCTGCTTTCTCTGGACTGTGCGGTGACCATTACCAACCGAACTTTTTCCCGGGCAGAAGCGCTGGCGGCGTTGTTTGCGCATACCGGCAGCGTAAGTGCGGTAGCGCTTGACGATCTTGCCGAACGTGAGTTCGATCTTGTCATTAATGCCACATCCAGCGGCATCAGTGGCGAGATCCCGGCGATCCCCGCTTCGCTGGTCAGCGCGCATATGTACTTCTATGACATGTTCTATCAGAAAGGGAATACGCCCTTCCTGAACTGGTGCGAACAACACGGTGCGAAACAGTTAGCCGATGGGCTGGGAATGCTGGTGGGGCAGGCTGCGCATGCGGTACTGCTCTGGCACGGGGTGTTGCCTGCAGTCGAGCCGGTCATTGAAAAGCTAAAGCAGGAGCTTTCGGCGTGAATCAGGCTATTCATTTCCCGGACAGAGAGAGCTGGGATGAGCATAAGCAGGCGGTCTGTTTTCCGGTGCTGGTGCAGGGTATGCAGCTTACCTGTGCCATCCATGGAGAAGCGCTGTTACATCGTTTTGGCGGCACAGACCCGATAGCCGTTTTTTGCGAAAATCGCTGGGATCTGGAAGAGGAAGCCAGCGATTTAATCCGCGAGCAGCAGGAGGACGATCAGGGTTGGGTTTGGTTATCCTGATCCAAATAGTCATTCTTCCATTTTACGTAGTTGTTCGCCGAGTATTTTAATCCTTCGATCTCTGCCTCCTTCAGGGGGCGGATCTGTTTTACCGGGCTTCCCAGATAGAGATAACCACTTTCCAGACGTTTGTTCTGCGGAACCAAGCTACCGGCCCCAATCATTACGTCTTCTTCTACTATCACGCCATCCAGCAAAATCGATCCCATGCCAACAAGCACCCGATTACCGATAGTGCAGCCGTGAAGCATCACTTTATGTCCGACGGTAACATCTTCTCCAATGATGAGGGGATTGCCCTCCGGGTTATAAGAGGATTTGTGCGTAACATGCAGAACGCTACCGTCCTGAATATTGGTACGGGCACCGATCGACACATAATTTACATCTCCCCTGATGGCGACGAGCGGCCAGATACTGACGTCATCGGCCATTCGGACATCACCAATGACCACGCTGGTGGCATCGATCATCACGCGATCGCCTTTTTGGGGGAACAGATCTTTATAAGGGCGTAACACTGCAGACATAACTACCTCTAAGGATGAGCGCTATACGGAAGACTTGATCATATTATTGGATCGAGGCAAGGCAAAATGCGTCAATATTTAAGCAGATCGGGCGGGATTTCAGCGAAAAGCGCGGAAAATCAGCAGTCGAAAAAAAAGATCTAAAAAACACTTGTGCTAAAAATTGGGATCCCTATAATGCGCCTCCAT
>NZ_JADBQM010000035.1:0-252 GCF_014895895.1 Enterobacter cloacae complex sp. P14RS | reverse complement strand
CCAGATTTTTAAAGAGCAAATATCTCAAACATGACTCGCAAGTCAGTTTTGAGATATGACGGCAGGTGACTTTCACTCACGAACCAGCAAGTGGCGTCCCCTAGGGGATTCGAACCCCTGTTACCGCCGTGAAAGGGCGGTGTCCTGGGCCTCTAGACGAAGGGGACACTGAAGTCTCAATCGCAAGACGCCTTGCTGCTTACTTTTCATCAGACAATCTGTGTGAGCACTGCAAAGGCAGGTTCTTTAAGG
>NZ_JADBQM010000034.1:0-368 GCF_014895895.1 Enterobacter cloacae complex sp. P14RS | reverse complement strand
CGTAGGGGAACCTGCGGTTGGATCACCTCCTTACCTTAAAGAACCTGCCTTTGTAGTGCTCACACAGATTGTCTGATGAAAAACAGCAGTAAAAAACCTCTACAGGCTTGTAGCTCAGGTGGTTAGAGCGCACCCCTGATAAGGGTGAGGTCGGTGGTTCAAGTCCACTCAGGCCTACCAAATTTGCGAAGCAAATTTGAAGAGGTTGGCAAAACGATGGGGCTATAGCTCAGCTGGGAGAGCGCCTGCTTTGCACGCAGGAGGTCTGCGGTTCGATCCCGCATAGCTCCACCATCTTTTACTGCGAACACAAGAAAACTTCAGAGTGAACCTGAAAAGGTGCACTGCGAAGTTTTGCTCTTTAAAAA
>NZ_JADBQM010000033.1:0-7292 GCF_014895895.1 Enterobacter cloacae complex sp. P14RS | reverse complement strand
AGTTAATGCTCCTAGCATAGATGGTATATTATCTTCTTTAGGGGATGATTTGATGATTTTTTTAACCGGTGTGAAAATAAAAAATAGAACTGGGATAAGTATAAGTAAAAAACATTTCTCGCCCATTGTAAGAGATAGAGACTATTTTAATATTACATCTGGAGGTTTAAGAACTATTATTTCCATAGGGTATATGTCATCAATATTAAAGAGCTCTATTGACTCAGACATAAACCATCCTCGTTTTTTGATGCTTGATACTATAGGTAAGTATCTCGGAAAAAACTTGAAGACGAAATATGCATCCGAGACCAATATAAAAGATGATATTGATGAAGGAATTTCTGATCCAGAAAAATATGAAAACATCTATAATGCACTCATAGAAATAACCAATTATGCGCAGAAAAAAAGAAGCCCGTGTCAGATAATTGTTGTAGACAATGATGTCCCTGATAAGCTTTCTGACAGATTAAAAGCTATAACTGTTGCTCACTATAGTGCAAATAAGGAAAACGGGTTACCTGTCGGACTAATTGATGATGTCATTTACAAACATTAACTACTTTAGATTGAGGGATGCTAAACTTTGGTTTTCACTGTGATACTTACAGGAAAACCACAGGGATGCCATCATTCCATTGCCGCACCCCAGCTCGAGGATATGGCTACCTCAGGCTCTCTCATAATCCTGCGCTCCGGACGAATATCTGTTCTGGTGCAGGGAGCTTTAATGCCCGGAATAACATTCCTCATATGTGCCGGGGAGATAGTATTTGCCATCAGGCGAGGGTCTGGTTCCTCCCGGTCAACCATTCATGCCCCGCAGACCGTTTTCCCCGGCAAGTCTGGCTCCGCCGTTGGCATCATTTGTACGCTACAGTTTGCACCCGTCCTTTGAGTCACTCTGCCCGGCATAAGTCAATGCTGAAAATGCCAGGGTATACAGCATAAAAAAATCAATATCTTACTCATACTTTATCCTCTTTCCGCACTCATCATCTGACCGTTATCGAATCAGCCTGCTGTTCAGTCACTTTCAGCCCCGCCCCCGCGAGTGCGGTACAGAGAGCATCACTGATGGTCATCCTGCCTTTAACGGGATTACCCCTGACCGGGGCCGTCCTGCTGAGGTCTATCCGGATAAAACACCCGGTCCCTTGCGCCAGTTGCTGAGCTGTTTCATCAAACCGGGAAAACTGATATCGTAATTCGCAATGGTGTAACATTTGCCTTCCGGCACATGAGCATCCGGGGAAGCATTGCATGAAATAATTAAGAAAATCGATTGACCGATAACAATTAGACTATTTTAATGGGCAAGCAATTAAAGGCAACAGAATAATTTAAATATATCTGATTAATTTCCTTATTGTTATGACAAAATATAAAATCGACTACAAAAAAAGGTTCAACCTATGGAAACAGTAGATAGGTCAACAATAGATTTTATTAGAAAAATCATCCATGAGCTAGAAATAATAGGTGATTGGAACAGAAGATTTCATTGGAACTTTCTAAGAGAATTTCCTGACGAAAAGAATATAGAATCTTATCTTGAAATAATATTTAAACTTGAATCGATGATCGAATTTCATTTGGAAACGCTCTTGCAACGACAAGAAAATGAAATACTAATAAATGGAAAAAATACTAAAATAAATTTAAAACTCCGTTACCATTTTATCATGATGTTATTGATATCATTCCTATTTACAGTGATGCTATCTTACTTGGAGAACATAAGCTGCTTGTGCCTCAATAATCAATACCCAATATATGTTATCTCCTACAAATCCCAGGTACAAAAGAAGGTGTTGTGGTTGAAAACCATAACTTTGGATATCACTTCCACTATTGCAAGGTAAAAAAAAGGACATTAGAAAGAACCAATCTTTTATTGACTTTTGATACCGTTTTTAAAAAAACAAATAAGAAACCAAAGCCTGATCTATTCGGTGAATACCATGCAGAAGGGAAAAACAAGAAAATAGATATGGAAACAATTGGGGACAATAAACGATATCCTATATATTTAGTTTGTCATGATGCAGGGCAAAAGAGAGGATTGAGTAATTTTAAAACGCCTAGCAACAAGTCAAAATTGTTTATTACAGGTTAATTTAAAATAAAACTACCCCTTATGAATTAGGGGTGGTTTTATTAAAATATTATCATCCCTTGTAACAAGGGATACAAATGAAGTACGAGTCCAGTCAATTTGAAGAGCCCGCTCAGGGAAACCTGAGCGGGCTCTTGCTTTGGTTTGATTGGTGAATCGCTAACAGACTCAAATTTTATCCATCAAATAACGATGCGTTTTCGATGCCATGCTGGCGGCTTTGAAATTAGAGCGTTTATCGTTTTTCATCGCTTTTAACGGGTAGCAAACCATCTTTCGGTCCAGTTTCAGTCGCAGGTGATGATTTACCTGTTCAGTGGACTAAATTATGGAAGATGCATTGTGCCTTTGGTTCAGCATTGGAAGGTGGCGCAATTATCGGCGTTTTCTTTTGCTGGCTGTCCACAGATTCGATCACGCATTTATTCCCGACTACCATAAACCGGCCCCTCGCATTCGCGCCTCCAGTTCATCCAGAAATGGGGAACGCCCTAGACGCATAGGGCCGTTGCGACCATCAACAAAACCGGAATACAGCATATGCACCTCATCCCGTGCGCGGGTCAGCCCCACATAGAAAAGACGACGGCTTTCGCGCAGCTTCTCTGGCGCCTCATTACGCCACGGCAAATTCCCCAGATCCAAACCGACCATGATGACCACGTCATATTCGCAACCTTTGGCTGAGTGAAGCGTCAGCAAATTGAGGTGTTCAGGTGAGCCGTCACGACCACCTAGGCTCGTTATGTCCAGCAGCGCCAACGCACCGCCTTCGGCAAGTGCTGCAGTCATGTGTTCCAGTTGCTCAGCCTGATCAGAAAGTGCCGGTTCAGTAGCCAGCAGGGAATCAACGAGTCCGTTGCGCAACGACACGACAAAATCGCACGCAGGTTGCTGGTCGGTGCGAAGTGCCCAAAGCAGCCTAGTTAACTCCTGTCCCTTGCGCCGGGCGCATGCATCATCCAGTCTCGCCCGATGAAATGCCAGATAACGGTCTATCAATCCACGCAGTTGAGGGCGCCCAATACGCCAACCACCAGCACACCATGCCGCGCAATCCTCCACCCAGCTCGTCAAGGCAACCTTGCGATAAGGTGCTGCGGTGTCCACACGAATGTAATCAAAACCGCCAGCGGTCACCGCATCGGCCACCACATCACCGGCACGGTAGTCCTTGTACAGAATGGCGATGTCACCCAGCGTTCGACCCGGCTTAGCAGCTAACGCAGTTGGAATAATCTGCGCGACAGCATGGACAGCCTGATCCTCCAGACCATCCGGACACAGCTGGAACGTAATGGTTGTCTGGCGGTTCGGGTCGCTTGCGCGATAACCACGAACCTCACCCAACACCATCTCAGATGCATTGACGATGCCCGTTCCTGATCTATAGTTCAACTGAAGCCTGACTGTTTCAACGTCTCTCCTGCTTGCCAGTTCCATGAGTAACGCACCATCGGCACCAGTGAAACCGTAGATCGATTGGTCTGCATCACCCACAGCAAATAAGCGTACGCCACCCTCGAAAGCCAGGCGTTTGACTATACGGTGGAGCGCAACGCCCAAATCCTGATATTCATCAACCGCAAGGATCGGAAATTTCGCCTGTACCAAGGGTAGAACCCAGTCATGCTCGACGATCAGACGCTGGCCGAATACCACCATATCGTCGTAGTCGATTAGCCCTTCCTGCCGCAATGCCGCTTCGTAGGCCTCGGCCCAGGCAGCGAGTTCCTCCTCTGCACGCCAAGCAACACTGTTGCGGTTCAGCACCGAACGGCGATGTCGTCCGAGATCAATAGCCTTATAGGGATGGTTTGGGCCAAAGAGACGGTCACCAGATTGTCGAAGTAACCGCTCGCTAGCACGCTGAGAAGCTACTGAAAGCGGAAATGGGATTGGCAAATCGGCCAGTCGTCCATAGGGCATCAACAGATGGCGCAAACAGAACCCATGGACGGTTCCGATAAAGAGATTCGGTGCTTCTCTGAGCCCCAGCGCTTCGAGACGACGGATCAGCTCGCGAGCACATTCTTGGCTATATGTGATACATGCCGCGCCACGTGGAGCCTGAACATCCTCGGCCAGGATTCGGGCCAGCTTCAGCACGAGCGTCTTGGTCTTACCACTACCTGGCCCGGCGAGTACCACGCAATGCCCACGGGATTCATACGCGGCTAACTGGCCCGGATTCCCGGCCAGCTCGGCAGCCTGAGCCAAATAGGCTGCACTGACACTACGCAACGGCATCGCGGATATGCTCCAGTGCTTCGCGAATGTAATCCGGACAAACATCCTCCGACACCGAAGTTGCCAGCGCCTGGGCGAACCGCCCTTTGCCAATTCGCTCAATTAGTTTCAACAACCGGGCTATATCAAGCTGGTCCGTGTCATCCACCCATGCCTGTATCCGATCTAAGGTAACTTGCGCCAGAGATAGTTCCCGCTCAATGACCGACTGCATGGCTTCGGCCAGTCCACCGGTAAACAGCTCAGGCTCCAAGGTGATCTCATTGACAAAGCATCCATACACCCCGGCACGTGCAATCACTTCATCGGTATCCATATCATCATGGTCAACATCTCCCTCAAGCACGTCTAAAATATTGATAAGTCTCCTACGAACCAGCGGCTCTCCAACCGCCATAGGATCGCGGTCTGTCAAAATCACATGCGGAATATTAAGCCCCCGTGGCCCCAGGAGCTTCACATACGGAGTGAAATTTGTTCCACCGATCGAGCACACCGTGATCCCAAGCATATCGAGGGGAATATCAAGAGCATCGGCGAATGCAGGGACAAGAAAGCGTTCAGCATCCCCTTCCACTAGGATCACCCCACGTGAAAAGAATATTTCGCCGCGGGTGACGTCGATATAGCGCTGCAGATCATCTTCGTCCCGCTGCGTAAACGGTGCGTTCGCCGTTGAAACAGCAATAGTCTTCTCGTCCTCTGCGTCATGACGCAGCAGAACGATAGATCTGACAGGCGTGACGCTGGCAATATGTGGGGAATGGGTGGTCAGGATCGTTGTCAGCGGTGCCCTTTCATCACCATTCTCCCCGTCAGTACCCAGGAAATAACGGTAGACTAGGCGCTGTACGTGCGGATGCAAATGTGCCTCAGGCTCCTCGACGACGAAAAACGTATGGTCTCGCTCTCCGTCATCAACAAGACGATCAAGTTCGAGGCTTTTCAGAGCCAGAAAAATCAGATTAGCTGTCCCCAAGCTGGCATCGCCAATGCCCCGAATGCCACTGTCGAGCAGCAAACGCAGGCTACGTAGCAGCGCATCAACGCGAGTCGGTGCAAGTCCGAGCGATACCGGAACGGCATGTTGCTCACCTGCTATAGCAATCAACCGTTCGCTAATTCGTTCGGCTGTCGCCACCACCTCATCATGCCCAGCCAGTTCCCGCTGAGCCTCATCGACCAGGGTTTGAATCTCCTCACGATCCTCCTCGTCCAGAGATGCGGAAAGTTCTTCAATAAGCGGCCTCAAGGGTGAATTGCGCCAACTTGAAAGATCCTTCTCAGCATCACGCAACGCGCCTTGAACATCGATGGGCAACATACGACGAAACGCACCACCAATAGGCATGTCAGGATCAGCACCACCGAAGATCACATACTCATAATCTTTTAACGATTCTGGAGCTCGATTTAACTCGGTTTTGGGCTGAAAGCGATAGGTAAGGCGGGCCACCATCGGAGGCCCCGGATTAAGGACACAGTCATTCAGATGAGCCATCAATCGGGGATCGTCAGTGAAATCAGTGAAATCTACTGAAATTTCAATGGTCTCCCCCAATTTGTCTTCGCCCAATCCATCCCAAAAATGTTCAAAACCCAGTTGACGGTCACGCTCAGACAACGCTGGGTCAAGAATCAGTTGCAGGCCGCGAATAAAATTGCTCTTGCCAACCTTGTTTTCACCAACAATAACAATACTCTCACCCGTTTCAACATCAACGTCGGAGAAGTTGGCGAAATTAATTAACCGGATTCGGGAAATCCGCATTACTGCCTCCCTATCTTTTTGATTATCTTCCAAAATAAGAGTAGCCCTCAAACCGCAAGAGACTGCCTAGCACGACCAAATCTGCTGAGGGGTGCAGTTGCGATCAAAACGGTTTTGGTCATTGCACATTTTTTGCTAATCAAATCTATTTGTCCGACGAAGGTAACAGTTCATCGTAACAGAGAGCTAAACCATGCCTATGATCCATCTCACAAAGTGGCTTTTTGTCGTCACTGCCTTGCTCAGTGGCTGCGCGACAACCTCCTCGCCTCTCTTGCCTTCGCCCATTAAAGAGATTTCTCCGGTTCCTGAAAATGCTGAGCCCGGTTTTATTCCGGGCGCTACCCTCTTTAAAGCTAGCACCTGATGTAGCGCAGCACGACCTGATATTGCAGGTAATCGGCGTGGCATTGCCGGAAAACTCCCGCGCTACCGTTGGTGACGGTCTGCAAGGCGCGCTAAGGCGAAGCGGCTATCAGACTCTATTCACTGTCACTGCCCGCGGCACACTTGTATCCGGCCTAATGAGCCTGAGCTACGCATTGCTCACATTGGACGGGCCATCCTGGGATTTGGAGAACAATGAGCTGGCACGACAGGTCATACCCTGGCGATACGGCACAATATCAACTGGAAGCAGATCAATTTTTCTCAGGGCATTAGGTATAATGATTCTAAACCCTCATGTCTATAGCGTGCAAACTGCCTCCTATACTGCTGAATATTTTAGGGACTCAGCTTGGCGGGGAGTGACTTTCTTCTAATGAAAATATTACTTACTTAATGTCGTAAAAAAATTATTCTCTTGGGGATATACGCCTTCTTTGTCCACTAAATATTATTCGACCATACAAAAACAGCCTTCAATATCAACAGTTAGATACCAACTATGATGATATCTTTAGTGGAAAACTGCAAGATGCGGTTTATCAATGCCACAGGGTAAAGGGACAGTAACTTATGGTACTCGAAAGATTACCACTAGTGGGAATCAGGATTTCAAATAACAAGATATGTGCAAAGATGCCCACTTCTAATACTTAAAAACTGTCCCACACAGGATAGAGTCTTGACACTTGCATGGCTACATTTCATTTTTTAATACAAAACCTATACTTATACATTTCAAAATGTCATAATAATTAAAAG
>NZ_JADBQM010000032.1:0-35350 GCF_014895895.1 Enterobacter cloacae complex sp. P14RS | reverse complement strand
TAAGTAGTAAGCCGGTGCATTAATCCGGTGGTTACAAGCAGTCTTCGGTGGAGCGGTAGTTCAGTCGGTTAGAATACCTGCCTGTCACGCAGGGGGTCGCGGGTTCGAGTCCCGTCCGTTCCGCCACTTATTAAAAGCCCTGAGTTAACGCTCAGGGCTTTTTTCATATCTGACGATTAATTATTGCGAAATTAGCAAAAATCCTCTGCGTTTTACGATCTTTTTCTCTATAACACCGCCAGCGATAATCGTCCTCAGTTAACGAACATAACGATTGAGGAATACTATGACTCTCCCTGCATTTGGTCTGGGCACTTTCCGCCTGAAAGACGACGTAGTTATCGCATCAGTTAAAACCGCTCTTGAACTTGGCTATCGCGCAATTGATACGGCACAGATCTATGAAAACGAAGCTGCCGTTGGACAGGCTCTTGAAGAGAGCGGTGTACCGCGTAATGAACTGTTCATCACCACCAAAATCTGGATCGAAAACCTCAGCAAAGACAAGCTCATTCCAAGCCTGAAAGAGAGCCTGAAGAAACTGCGTACCGACTATGTCGATCTGACGCTGATCCACTGGCCGTCACCGAACGATGCCGTTTCTGTGGAAGAGTTCATGCAGGCGCTGTTGGAAGCGAAAAAGCAGGGCCTGACCCGTGAAATTGGTATTTCCAACTTCACCATCCCGCTGATGGAAAAGGCGATTGCCGCTGTTGGCGCTGAGAATATTGCGACCAACCAGATTGAGCTGTCTCCATACCTGCAAAACCGCAAAGTCGTGGACTGGGCAAAGCAGCACGGTATCCATATTACCTCTTACATGACGCTGGCCTACGGTAAGGCTCTGAAAGACGAGGTAATTATCCGTATCGCTGAGAAGCATAACGCCACTGCTGCGCAGGTTATTCTGGCATGGGCAATGGGTGAAGGCTATGCCGTGATCCCATCATCAACCAAGCGCGAAAACCTGGCCAGCAACCTGCTAGCGCTGGATCTTCATCTGGATGACGATGATAAAAAAGCGATCGCAGCACTGGAGTGCAACGACCGCCTGGTGAGCCCGGAAGGTTTAGCCCCTGACTGGGATTAATAAGACCCTCCCTCTGTAACCCGAACCCTCACACAGCTCCTCCGGGAGCTGTTTTTATATGCTCGCTCAGGAAGTCGATAAAGGCGCGTATGCGCGTGCTTACCGCTCTGTCGCTGTAATACACCGCGCTGAAAGGCATCTCGACCGGCAAACGTTTATCGGCCATTAGCTCTACCAGTTCACCCCGCGCTATCTCTTTATCAATCATATAGTCTGACAAGCAGGCGATCCCATTCCCTTCCAGGCAAAGCTGCTTCAGCGTTTCTCCGCTGTTAGACGATAACCCGCAGGTAATTTCATGAAGCTGGCCATCATGACAGGCAACAGGCCAGGTGTTCAGCGACACCGGCTCCGTAAAGCCCAGGCACAGATGCTGCTTCAGTTCTTCAACCGTCTCCGGTTTACCATGTTCAGCAATATACTGTGGCGACGCGATAATTTTACGATAGCTGGCAAACAGCGGGCGGGCCCGCAGGCTGGAATCCGTCAGGGTTCCCGCCCGAATAGCCACATCCACTTTCCGCTCGATGAGGTTAATAAACGTCTCGGACGAGACCAGAGAGAGCGTCATCTCCGGATAGCGTTCACGGAAAGGTTTGATTAACGGCATCAGAAAATGAAGCACAACCGGCGTGGCAGCATCAATGCGCAGCAACCCGCGCGGCGTGCTGCGGGTTTCCATAATCTCCGTCTCCGCTGCGGCCATCTCCTGCAGCACCGACTGCACGCGACGGAAATAACGTTCCCCTTCTTCCGTCAGGCTGAGCTGCCGCGTCGTTCGGTTGAGCAGACTTACCCCGAGCTTCATCTCCAGCTTTTTCACCGAACGGCTAATGGCCGAGTTAGCCTGTCCCAGCTGCTCGGCTGCGCGGCTAAAGCTGCCGCTTTCGACGACGGCGACAAAGATTGTCAGCTCTTCAGACGTTGCTTTCATTGTTGCACCACCTGCAAAATTCTATTGATATTTTGACCATTTTTGTTATTTAAGCACTGGCGCATACTGCCTGTCATCTTAATCCTGATGATACGGAGTATTTTATGCCACTGGCGCTACTTGCCCTGACGATCAGTGCCTTTGCAATTGGCACGACCGAATTTGTTATCGTGGGACTGGTTCCCACCATCGCTAACCAGCTTGCCATCTCGCTGCCCTCAGCCGGGTTGCTGGTGTCCATCTACGCCCTGGGCGTTGCCGTCGGCGCGCCGGTGCTGACGGCCCTGACCGGACGCTTTCCGCGTAAACAGCTGTTAGTCGCGCTGATGGTGCTGTTTACCGCCGGGAACATTCTGGCCTGGCAGGCACCGGACTACACCACGCTGGTGATTGCCCGCCTGTTGACCGGTCTGGCACACGGCGTGTTCTTCTCGATTGGTTCCACCATTGCAACCAGCCTGGTCCCCAAAGAGAAAGCGGCTTCAGCGATCGCGATCATGTTCGGTGGGTTGACCGTCGCACTGGTCACAGGCGTACCGTTGGGAACGTTTATCGGACAGCATTTCGGCTGGCGTGAAACGTTTCTGGCCGTCTCCTTACTGGGCGTTATCGCTCTGGTGACTAGCCTGCTGCTGGTACCGTCGAATATCCCGGGCCGGGCGAGCGCCAGCCTGCGCGATCAGCTGAAAGTGCTTACCCATCCGCGTTTGCTTATCATCTATGCGGTTACGGCTCTGGGCTATGGCGGCGTATTCACTGCCTTCACCTTCCTGGCACCGATGATGCAGGACCTGGCGGGCTTCTCCCCGAATGCCGTGAGCTGGATTTTGCTGGGATACGGTATTTCTGTGGCCATTGGCAATATCTGGGGCGGTAAGCTTGCGGATAAGCATGGTGCGGTACCGGCGCTGAAATTTATCTTCGCCGCCCTGGTGGTTCTGCTGATGATTTTCCAGTTCACGGCTTCAATGCAATACGCCGCGCTGGTCACGGTACTGGTGATGGGGATCTTCGCCTTCGGTAATGTGCCAGGGCTTCAGGTTTACGTTGTCCAGAAAGCCGAGCTCTATACGCCGAATGCGGTGGATGTGGCATCCGGTCTGAATATTGCCGCTTTTAATATTGGTATCGCGCTGGGCTCCATTATTGGCGGACAAACCGTCGAACACTTCGGATTAACCCAGACCCCATGGATTGGCGCGGTGATTGTCCTGGTCGCCTTCCTGCTGATTGGCCTGAGTGGACGCCTCGATAAGCCAGCCCGCGTAGCGCTGGGATAACATCAGTAAGTGCTTGCTTACAAAACTGGAAAGCGGTTTCTCAGAAATTGCGTTGAAAGTGTGACCTAAAGTCCCTATAACATTAGAACCAGTCCGTTTTCAGGGCTGGTTCATGTTACAGGGGCTGTTTCCAAAAGTGCGAAAAAATACCTATGCCATGCGTTATGTTGCCGGAATGCCCGCGGAGAGGATCTTACCTCCGGGGTCGTTTGCGAGCATAAGCCAGGCATTACCCGCCGGCACACCGTTAAGCAGCGATGATAAAATCCGGGTTCTGGTCTGGAATATCTTCAAGCAGCAGCGCGCGGAGTGGTTATCGGTACTCAAAAATTTTGGAAAAGATGCCCACCTGGTTCTGCTCCAGGAGGCGCAAACTACCCCTGAACTGGTACGGTTTGCCACCACGAATTACCTTGCCGCCGACCAGGTGCCGGCATTTGTTCTGCCGCAGCATCCCTCTGGCGTAATGACGCTTTCTGCTGCCCATCCGGTCTACTGTTGCCCGCTCCGCGAGCGCGAACCTATCCTGCGTCTGGCGAAATCAGCGCTGGTGACGGTCTATCCTCTGCCGGATACCCGTATGCTGATGGTCGTCAATATCCACGCGGTAAACTTTAGCCTCGGCGTGGATGTGTATAGTAAGCAGTTACTTCCTATTGGCGATCAGATTGCGCATCACAGCGGGCCCATCATCATGGCAGGCGATTTTAATGCCTGGAGCCGTCCGCGCATGAATGCGCTGTATCGCTTTGCGCGCGAAATGTCGCTGCGTGAAGTTCGCTTCAGTGATGACCAGCGTAAAAAAGCTTTTGGTCGTCCTCTCGACTTTGTCTTCTATCGCGGTTTGAGCGTGCACGACGCCTCTGTACTGGTGACGCGCGCTTCGGATCACAACCCTCTACTCGTTGAATTCAGTCCCGGCAAACCTGATAAATAATGGTGTGTCAGGTCTGCCGTGGGGCAGGCCGCGCGGGTGCTGCCCTTTTATTTTTAACCAACAAAGGACAGTACGATGACAACAACACACTCCCATCATGACAACGTAGAAAAACAGTTTGGTTCTCAGGCAAGTGCTTATCTGAGCAGCGCCGTGCATGCTTCAGGTCGCGATCTGGTGCGTCTCGGTGAACGTCTGGCGGCATTCCCGCAGGCGCACGTGCTGGACCTGGGATGTGGGGCAGGGCACGCCAGCTTTACGGCTGCGCAGCAGGTAGCCCACGTTACCGCATATGATTTATCGAGCCAGATGCTGGACGTCGTTGCTGAAGCGGCTAAAGCGAAAGGGTTGAACAATATTGATACGCGGCAGGGCTATGCGGAGTCTTTACCGTTTGATGACGCGTCGTTTGATGTCGCGATCAGCCGGTATTCTGCACACCACTGGCATGACGTCGGCCAGGCATTGCGCGAAGTCAGACGTGTTCTGAAGCCGGGTGGCACCTTCATCATTATGGACGTGATGTCTCCCGGACATCCGGTGCGTAATATCTGGCTGCAGACGGTCGAAGCGCTGCGCGACACCTCGCACGTTCAAAACTACGCCAGCGGGGAGTGGTTATCGTTTATCACTGAAGCCGGGCTGATTGCGCGCTCGTTAATAACAGACCGTTTACCGCTGGAGTTCAGCTCCTGGATAGCCCGTATGCGTACCCCGGAGGCGTTAAGCCAGGCAATTAGGCTTTACCAGGAGAGTGCGTCCGCAGAGGTGAAGGCGTACTTTGAACTGCAGGCGGATGGCTCATTTACGAGCGATACCATCATGGCTGAAGCGCAAAAAGCGGGATAAACAAAAAAGGCACCGAGGGGAATCGGTGCCTTTTTATCTTTCGATCGTGTTATCAGGAGTCTGGCGTGGCGCTGTTCTTCACAAACAGCGTCAGCTGGTCGCCCGGTTTCAGATTGTCAGTATCATTATTCCAGCGCATCACATCTTTGATGTTCACGCCGTGTCGTTTTGCGATACTGGACAGTGAATCGCCTTTGCGCACGCGATAGGTGATGCTATCGCTGTTGCTGGCGAGACGCTGTGCGCTGTTACCTGCACCCACCGTCAGCGTCTGACCCACCTTCAGCCCAGAGCTGCGCAGATTATTCCACTGCTGCAGATCTTTCGCCGTCACGCCAAGACGTGAGGCAATGCCTGAAAGGGTATCTCCTGAACGCACCTTATAGCTGCGGCTGCTAACGGATGAAGCATCGGCGATCAGCGTTGACTGAACGGCGGCAATTTCACCCGATGCTAAAGACTCACGTAACTGCGCCGCATGTTTCTGCGGAACCATCACATACTGCGGGCCGCTTGCCCCCAGCGTCGAGCCTTTGACGCCTGCATTAAAGGTTTTCAATTTACTTACCGACATACCCGTCATATCAGCAACTTGTTGAATATCAACCGGATTGCTGAGGCGCACGCGCGCCAGTGCACGACTTTCGTCTGGTGTTGGCAGTTGTACACCGTAACGCTTGCTGTTCTTGAGAATATCGCTCAAGGCCAGCATCTTCGGTACGTAAATCTTCGTTTCCTGTGGCAGTGAGAGCGACCAAAAATCGGTGGATTTACCCCGTGCTTTATTCGCTTTCATTGCCTTCAGTACACGACCTTCGCCACTGTTATACGCTGCGACCGTTAACAGCCAGTCGCCGTCAAACATCTTGTTCAGACGTTGCATCATGTCGAGAGCGGCTGTCGTTGAAGCGACAACATCGCGACGCGCATCATAGTTGCGGGTCTGTTTCAGACCATAGTTTCGCCCGGTGCTCGGAATGATCTGCCAAATGCCTGCGGCATTGGCGCCAGACGTCGCGTGTGGGTCAAAAGCGCTCTCCACTATGGGTAGGAGTACCAGCTCCATAGGCATGTTACGTTTTTTAACTTGCCCGGCTATCCAGTACATATACGGCTCTGCCCGTAACGTTACATCGTGGAGATAGCTCTTATTTCTTAAATACTTCTGTTTCTGTTCGCGAATCCGGCTGTTTTCCGGAATTCCCATCTTTAGCTCGTCGCCAATAGAGGTCCACAAGTCTTGCTCCTGCGCGAAAGATGTCCCATCGTCCATCCAGCGCGCCGAACTTGTAAACTTCCCTGCTTCCCCTTGACCAGCTGCAGAAAGGCTCTGTGCGTGCTGTTGTACGTTGCTGCCGTTCTGCGACTGGCAACCTACAAGCAGGACAGAGGCGAGTAATATCGCTTTTGCCTTCATGTGTGTGTCAATAGTTGCTTAAAAGACGAGCGATGATAACGGCGAAATTTTGAAAAGGCAACCCGCATTTATCTGAAGTTATCTTTCTTTGACCTTAACCATGCAAATCGCTGTTCAGGTTGTTGCAAATTTGTTTCTTGGTTAATTTTATTAATTAAATCAATATCATCTGTTCGTAAAAATAAATTAATCTGGCGCTCATTTTTCAGAATTACGGGCAGTGTATTTTGGTTTTTTGCACGTAACTCCTTCACTTTGTGATAATAATCCTGAATCGCCCGATCCTCAGGTAAGAGGCTTGCAGCAAACTTCATATTTCCTAATGTATACTCATGGGCGCAACAAATAAGGGTGTCATCCGGTAACGCACTAATCTTTTGTAAAGACTGATACATCTGTTCCGGCGTGCCTTCAAACAGTCTTCCGCAGCCGCCAGAGAACAAGGTGTCGCCACAAAAAAGATAAGGTTTGCTGTAGAAACACAGATGTCCCAAAGTGTGACCCGGTGTAGCAAATACGGAAAACTCCCACTCGTGGATGAGGATATTTTCGCCTTCTTCGACTACTTGCGTCGTTCCCTTATTTTGTGTCTCAGCCGGTCCGTACACCACAAGATGCGGAAATTGGGCGCGCAGTTCCTGCACGCCGCCAGTATGATCGTTATGATGATGCGTCAACAGAATGGCGTCAGGCTGCCAGCCGTTATCATTTATGGCGCGCAGTACAGGGGCGGATTCGCCGGGATCGACAATGACGCATCGACGATCGTCATCGACCAAAACCCAGATGTAATTGTCCTCAAAAGCGGGAATACTGATAAGATTCATACATTACCTCTTATAGCGTGGCGGGTGTTTTGATGAAACCGGCAAGGATACCTCAGACTGTCGCAGCACCGGAACGTTGGGCGGAATTGCCCTGGGGTGAATACTATCGCGAGGCACTGGAGCAGCAGTTGAAGCCCTGGCTCGCGAAAATGTATGGCTTTCACCTGCTTAAGATTGGCAATCTCAGCGCGGAAATCAATACCGAAAGCTGCGCTATCTCACATCAGGTTAACGTCTCTCTCGGCGGATCGCCGGTTCAGGTGAAGGCAGACCCGTTGCATCTGCCATTTGCAGAGAAATCCGTTGATGCATGCCTTCTTGCACACGCGTTGCCCTGGTGCAGCGATCCTCACCGTATGCTGCGTGAAGCCGATCGCGTTCTGATTGATGACGGCTGGCTGATCCTCAGCGGATTCAATCCGCTGAGCCTGATGGGGCTGCGCAAGCTGGTGCCCGTGCTGCGCCGAACGCCACCCTATAACAGCCGAATGTTCACCATGATGCGCCAGCTCGACTGGCTTTCACTGCTGAACTTTGAAGTGCTCTGCTACGGCGGTTTTCAGGTACTGCCGTGGGCGCGGAAGGGGGGAGTGTTGTTAAGCACGCATTTGCCCGCCTTAGGCTGCATGCAGTTTATCGTCGCGCGTAAGCGAACCATCCCCCTTACGCTTAACCCGATGAAGCAGAGCAAATCGAAAACGCCTATCCGGCAGACCGTTGGCGCAACGCGGCAGTACAGAAAGCCCTGATCAGGATTCAGGCTGGTAGCCTGCATCCTCATGGGCCGGGTTTAAAGCCGCCGCGCGCGCCAGTTCGTCGCAGCGTTCGTTCTCAGGGTGACCAGCATGCCCTTTTACCCATTCCCATTTTATTTGGTGCTGACCTAATGCCGCATCCAGCCGCTTCCAGAGATCGACATTTTTAACCGGCTTTTTATCCGCAGTTTTCCAGCCGCGTTTTTTCCAGTTGTGGATCCACTGGGTGATACCCTGGCGCACGTACTGGCTGTCGGTACTGAGCACCACGTCGCAGTGTTCTTTTAAGGCTTCCAGCGCCACAATGGCCGCCATCAACTCCATACGGTTGTTGGTGGTCAGGAAATAGCCTTCGCTAAAAGTTTTTTCATGCTGGCGATAGCGCATAATCGCGCCGTAGCCGCCGGGCCCTGGGTTGCCGAGACAAGATCCATCGGTGAAAATTTCTACCTGTTTACGCATCTCTGGTAGACTTCCTGTATTTGAAACGTTCAGTTAAACGATAAGTCTGACATAAATGACCGCTATGAGCACTGCAATTACTCGCCAGATTGTCCTCGATACCGAAACCACCGGTATGAACCAGATCGGCGCGCACTACGAAGGGCATAAGATCATTGAGATCGGTGCCGTTGAAGTGGTGAACCGTCGTCTCACGGGGAACAACTTCCACGTGTATCTCAAACCCGATCGGCTGGTGGATCCAGAGGCATTCGGCGTTCACGGTATTGCCGATGAGTTCTTGCTGGATAAACCGACCTTTGGTGAGGTGGCTGACGAGTTTCTGGAATACATCAAAGGCGCCGAACTCATCATCCATAACGCCTCGTTCGATATCGGCTTTATGGACTATGAGTTTAGTAAGCTCCATCGCGATATTCCGAAAACAAACACCTTTTGCAAAGTGACCGATAGCCTGGCGCTGGCGAGGAAGATGTTTCCCGGCAAGCGTAACAGTCTCGATGCGCTCTGTTCACGTTACGAAATAGACAACACCAAGCGAACGCTGCACGGGGCATTGCTCGATGCCCAGATCCTGGCCGACGTCTATCTGGCAATGACCGGCGGACAGACGTCGATGAAGTTCAGCATGGAAAATGAGTCACAGCAGACGCAGGGCGAAGCGGGCATTCAGCGCGTTGTCCGTCAGGCAAGCCGCTTGCGGGTTGTTTTAGCCAGTGATGAAGAGCTACTTAACCATGAATCCCGTCTCGACCTGGTGCAGAAGAAGGGCGGAAGCTGTATGTGGCGCGCCTGAAAAAACACCACAATGCCTGTAAAATCATCGGTTGGGTGAATTTTGCAGCAAACGATTCAAAACGTGAGAAAAAGCGTTGACGAGATCGGAGGCACACCGTAATATGCGCCTCGTTCCCCAAGCGGGAACAGTGGAGCGGTAGTTCAGTCGGTTAGAATACCTGCCTGTCACGCAGGGGGTCGCGGGTTCGAGTCCCGTCCGTTCCGCCACTATTCAGGCCCACGTTATTTATAACGTGGGCCTTTTTCATATCTGTACTTTTTCGTCTGCGCGTTCGAGCTTCGCGACTTTCCTTTGCGAGGCGCGAGAGCAGAGGGCAATGCCAAACAGAATCAGTACCGTGCTGACCAGATGATACGAATGCAACGTAACGTGCAGGAACATCACGCTGAACAGACCGCCGCTCAGCGGAATTAGGTGGGAATAAATCTCCCCGCGGGTTGCACCGATAGCCGCAATGCCTTTATTCCACAGCAGGTAAGAGAGCCAGGAAGGAAAGACCACCAGGTACATCAGCCCGCTTAAAAAGCCCGGTGCGGTATAGGCCGTCCAGTCAGGTAAGCCGGTCTTTATCAACGATATCGCCAGTACCGGTAACAACACCAGGGCACCGAGGACCGCGCTCACGGCCACAAAGGCATTCCCACCGACGCTTTTCGGCTTCATCCGCAAGAAAGCACAATAAACGGCCCAGCTGGCGGCAGAGCCCATGGTCCAGATATCGCCGCGATTCAGATTTTTAAGCGTATCCAGATGCAGCAGATCGCCCTGCATGACCAGCCAGACGACGCCCAATGAACTGAGAACAACGCCAGCAATATTCTGTACTGATATTTTCTCTTTAAAGACCAGCTTATTTATCAATAAAACCAGGGCAGGCGTTGTAGATAAATAAATAGCTGCATTAAGAGATGAAGTATATTGCAGACCGATATACAGCGTGAGTGGGAACATAACCTGTCCGCACAGCGCAAGAAATATGATCGTACCTTTCGCTTTTTTCATCATCGGCCACTGGGCGCGAATCTGTCTGATATAAAGCATCGATAAAAGAAGAGCCGTAATTATCCAGCGTGCGGCGGATAATATAATCGGGTCTGCCTGCGCCACCAGTAAATGACCGACGACATAATTACCCCCCCAAAAACAGGCCGCGAGACTGAGTAAAAAATAGGGCATAAAGGCTCCTGAAAATAAACATTTTGTCTGCCTTTAGAGTACTGCCGGTGCAGAATTAAATGCTAATATAATATTTTCATCTCACGGTATTGGCTGAAACTATGAAGTTTACTCTCAGGCAACTTGAGTTCTACATTGCGTTAGCGGAAACATTACAAATTTCCAAAGCGGCCAGCCGTTGTCATATATCGCAATCTTCCATGACGGTCTCTATGCGCAACCTGGAGGAGGCGGTGAATGCCCCTCTCTTTATCCGCCATGCAAAAGGGATCCAGTTAACTCCCGTGGGGGAGCGATTTCTCAATCATGCCCGCAAGATCCTCCACGATAGCCGCGCGGCGGTGGAGGATCTCCATCAGCAGCCTGAGGCGATTAACGGCGTCGTGCGCATCGGCATTGCCGAAACCCTTTCCGCTTATCTGCTGCCCAATCTCTGGGGCGATATCGCGCAGCGTTTTCCGCTGCTGGAGACGGCATTTCATGAGGCGCCCGCATCGCAGCTGCTTCAGGCCTTGCGTCAGGGAGATCTCGATTTTTGTCTTTTGCTGACCTCCAATATCAGCCACGATAGTACGCTTGAGGTCGAAACGTGGATCCGTTCGCCGCGCCGGTTATGGACCGCCATCGGCCATCCTCTTCTCAGCGTGCCGGAGCTTCGGTTAAAGGATGTGGAAAAGGTGCCATTTCTGTTGCTGGTGACGGACGATTATCCCGATGTGATATCCGACTACTGGCAAAGCAGGGGCTGCCATCCTGACATTCATTTTCGCACCAACTCCTTTGAGGCGATTCGAAGTCTGGTCGCGCAGGGAAAGGGGGTGACGATTTTATCCGATCTGGTCTATCGCCCGTGGGCGCTCGGCGGTCAGCGCGTGATCCGGCGCACCATTGACGACTGCATTACCTATATGGATGTGGGCATCGTCAAAAACGTCGGGCAGCCGCTTTCGCCGGCCTGTTTGCGGTTGATGGATTTTTTACGACAGCAAACGGCACGCCTGGGCGAAGCGCGTTGAACTGCGTCCCTGAGATTTCCGTTATCCGCCAGATATTTCCTGATTTCCCTGAGGGCCTTCTTGCCCGCAGGTCGTGTATTCCGCTGCTGGGGATGAAGACAATAAGCGCCTTGCTTATTTTCTTTACCGAAACGGAATTGTGCTATGTCTGGTATCACCGCGAGCGGTATTCGTTCCCTGCTCGCCTCCCGTCCACTCTTGTTGGTTCTCTGCTGTGCCACCGCTTTGCCGGCATACGCTGAAGAGTCGATGACCGTTGAGGGGTATTATCGCGATCCCGCGTCATTTATCGCTCCGGCTCATACTCCAGCACAACAATTGCCTGCCAGCGACGGTGCGGGCGCGCTAAAAAACATCCCGGGTTTTTCCGTGCTGCGCAGCGGCGGGAGTAACGGCGATCCGGTGTTGCGCGGAATGTTCGGCTCCCGGCTGACGTTGCTTGCAGACGGCGTCAGCACTCAGGGGGGCTGCGGCTCGCGCATGGATACCCCAACGGCCTATATCACTCCGCAAAGTTACGACACGATAACCGTCATCAAAGGCCCACAAAGCGTGCTCTGGGGGCCAATGGGTTCCGCCGGAACATTGCTTTTTGAACGCCAGCCGGACTATTTCAGCGTACCTGAGCTAAAAGGCAGCGCTGAGCTGCTGCGGGGCGCTAACGGACGCGCGGATCAAAACCTTAATCTCGCGTTTGGCGACCCGCGCGGCTACGTCCGCCTGGACGGTAATCATTCGGAGGCGGATGACTACCGGGATGGTCATGGCAACCGCGTGCCGGGCCTGTGGCGCAGATGGAACAGCGGCGTCACGGTTGGGCTCACGCCTGATGAGGACACGCTGGCGGAGCTAAGCGTGGGAGCCAGCGACGGTAAAGCCCGCTATGCGGGTCGGATGATGGATGGTAGCCGTTTTGCCCGTAAAAGCGCGGCGCTAAAACTGGAGAAATATCACCTGAGCGAGCACGTCAGCAAACTTAGCTGGCAGCTCTATGCCAATGATACTGACCACATCATGGATAACTACAGCCTGCGTCAGCCCGTTGGACCGAAGCGTAAGTCTGAAGTTGGCGGCGTGGTGATGGGCAGCCGTCTTGCCGGCGTGTGGGAAGATGAAACCACCACGCTTACCGCCGGCGCGGACGTAATGCGTAAAAGTCACCGTAAAAAAAGCGCTGGATCGTGGCGTGACGATGCCCGTTTTACCCAGGCGGGTCTGTTTAGCGAATGGCGCCAGTCCGTCACGGCGGACGATACGGTCATCGTGGGTGCGAGACTGGATAGCATTCGCGCGGACGATCGGCGCAGCGCGCAAAATAGCTCCCGGCACGACCTCCTGCCCGGCGCATTCACGCGCTATGAGTATCGCGTACCTGACGCACCCGTCATGCTTTATAGCGGCATCGGTTATACCGAACGTTTTCCTGATTACTGGGAGCTATTTTCCGGCAAGGCTGGAGAACAAAGCTTTCGTCAGCTGAAAACAGAAAAGACCCTGCAATGGGATAGCGGCGTGCAGTTACACGGCGACAAGGTTAGCGCCTGGGCATCGGCCTATGTCGGGCGAACTACCGATTACATTTTGTTTGATTATAGCCGCACGCCGTCGCAGGCCAGCAACATCAATGCCGCCGTAATGGGCGCGGAGACGGGCGCAAGCTGGAGCCTGACGCCCAACTGGGCACTGACGGGAAGCCTGAGCTACGCCTGGGGCGAGAATCGTAGTGATAAACAGCCGCTGCCGCAAATGCCGCCGCTCGAAGGGCGGCTGGCGCTGGACTATACCGGGCAACAGTGGCGCACCGGATTACTCTGGCGTGGGGTTGCGCCGCAGCATCGCGTGGCGCAAAACAAAGGTAACGTCACCGGCCAGGATCTCGGACCGAGCGCGGGGTTTGGCGTGCTTTCGTGGAGCGCGGGCTACACATTTAACGACCATTTTGAGTCCCGCGTGGGTATTGAGAATCTGTTCAATAAATACTACAGCGAGCACCTCAACCTGGCGGGCGCCAGCCAGTTCGGATACGCCGCAAATCAGCAAATCCCTGAACCGGGGCGCGTCTGGTGGCTGGCGATGACATACCATTTCTGATCCTGAGCGTCATTGCTGAGAGCGACCGTTGAGGCGTACGTTTGCCTCTACCGCCTGTTTACAGGCGGTTTTTTTATTTCAGATAGCAATATCGAACATTTGCGTTTTCGCCAGCAGGCAATAGAGCTGACAGTCGCTGTTTACCCCCAGTTTTTCCATCGCGCGCAGTTTATGGGCGCTGACGGTTTTATTACTCAAATGCAGCTGTCTGGCGATCTCTGTCAGACTCATCCCTTTGCAGAGCATACGCAACACATCAATTTCACGGGGCGAGAGCTCTTGCTCCGTTTGTGCACCGGTCTGGAACAGGGAATGCATCAGCTCGCGCTCAATATAGACTTCCCCATTGATCACCGACGTCAGCGTTCTGCTCAGGGTTTTCTCACAGGTGTCCCGACTAATATAGGCTTTGGCGCCTGCCTCCAGCGACATGCGGATAAGCTGCGTGTTCTTGTAGGGTGAAAGCACAATGATTTTAAGCTGCGGATATTTACGGCTGAGCCATTTAATCAGCAATACGCCGTCCATTCCGTTGAGCGGGTTAACGGTTTGGCTGGTGGCAAGAGAAAAGCCAAGGAACAGAATGTCGACAGGCTGTTGGGATAGCAGTGAAAGCAGCTCAGATGGCGTTGCGGTATCGCCCTGAATGCAAAACTCCGGGCGGGGTGAGCCGTCGCTGAAAAGAGAGGGCATATTGGTGATCATGGATAAGACGCCACGACGGATAATGGTGTGCTCATCGGCAATAGCGATACGGACTTTCATGGTTTCTCCTTCGAAAATGTGGGCGACGGTAGGGATAACGCCGCCGGATGACCAGAAAGATACAGATCCTGTGCAGAGCATTCTTTAGTACTTGTCAGATAATTCCTTCAGTGCGGTATCAAGTTGCTGCAGATTCGCTTCCATGCGCGCGCAGAAACGCGATGTCAGCGCAGGCAGGGCTTCAGCCGTTATGACCCCTGCCGCCAGCATCTCCGGCAACACTTCAATTGCCTGACAGGTGCGGGTGGCGTTGCGCATGGCAAAGAGGCTCCAGGAGGCCTTCAGACGATGCGCGAGCTGGCTTAGCGTTTGCGGTGACGGGGTGTTTTCCCGTAGCTGTCGAATATCAAGGGTAATGGCTTCGCGCATTTGCTGGCGCATCAGGGTCATGATCTCCGGTTGACCGTTGGCCAGACGCCGGAGTTCGCTGAGGTCAGGCCCCTGATTGCGCAGGCTGTATTGCTGCGCCAGCGCCTGATGCAGGGCATTGAGGGAGAGCGGTTTTCGCAATAACGCGTCCATCCCGGCATGTTTTGCCCGATCGTCCTCACTCTGCAGCGCGCTGGCGGTGTAACCGAGAACAGCGGACGGCGCGGTGATACTGCCGGCAATATCGCGCAGGAGTATTAACGATGTAAGTTGATAGCCGTCCATGAGGGCCATCTGGCAGTCGGTTATCAGGATATCCACCGGCTCGTTTTCCAGGCGCGCAAGCGCTTCGCCAGCGCTGGCGCAAGGAATAACCTCCTGACCCAGTTCCTGCAGCTGGAGCGCTAACACCGTCAGGTTTGCCGGAAAATCGTCAACGATCATAATGCGATGCGGTGGCAGCGGGGTTATTACAGGTGTCTCATCGGCCGTTGCCGCCGGGCTGGCGACATGAAGCGGTATGCTCACCGTCACCTGCGTACCGCTCCCCGCTTCGCTGGCTATCGTCAGCACGCCTCCCATCAGCTCGACTAACTGGTAACAGATCGCCAGCCCCAGCCCGCTGCTTTGCGGCGTGCTGCTGTCAGTCTGAAACCACGGCTGGCCGAGGTGTGGAAGGGCATCGGCCGGGATACCGATGCCAGTGTCGCGAATCAACAGCTGCAAATGTTCACCGTTGAGCTCGGCGTGAAAAACAATTTCTCCCTGCGGCGTATATTTAATGGCGTTGCCCAACAGATTGGCGATGACCTGATTCAGCCGTGCTTTATCGAACAGGAACCAGCCATCGTGCGGTACGTTCAACTCGCTGCGCCAGTGGAGACCTTTAGCGTTGGCGCTGCTGGCAAAAATCTCCGCGCTGGCGTTAAGCGTCTGCCACAGGGGCCAGGCCTGTGGCTCCAGCCTTAACTCGCCTGCTTCAATGCGCGACAAATCCAGTACGCCGCCAATCACGTCGCGCAATGACCCGGCTGCCTGCCAGGCGATGTTGAGGGACTCGCTTTTGTCGCGCTCCATCTCAAGCAGGCCCAGCATGGCGTTGAGCGGGGTACGAATGTCATGGCTCATGCGGGCGAGGAAGTTCGATTTTTCAGTGCTGGCCTGCTCCGCCTGCGCCAGCGCCTGATTGAGCGCAGCGGTCAGCGCGGCTTTTTCAGTGATATCGATCCAGCCTCCGACCACGCCCTGAGGCCGCCCCCGCGTATCGGTATAGCGGCAAAGCCACCAGTAAAGGGTGGAATTGTTCTGAGTGGTTTCACCCGTTAACGGCGACGCGGCATGGAGCAGCGAGAGGCGATGCGGCAACGTAAACTGTTGGGCAAGCTCGCCCAAAGGCAGGCTGAAAAAGGGGGCGCCCTCTTCGGGCAGTGCCGTGAGTAACGGTGAGTGAATAAAGGAGTCGTTATAGCGCGTCAGCCGCCCGGTCGGATCGCAGACAAACAGCGGCACCGGGACATTGTTCATCAGAGTTTGCCAGAGTGAGAGCGCGTTGTGCAGCTCTGCCGTGTCCCGCTCGCGCTGGCGTCGCTGGCTCTGCGCGGCGCTAAAGGTCAGCAGGGCGACGAATGCCGCGCAAATCGCCACCACGGCGAGCATGACCAGCCATAGCGATTGCACCGGGGCGGTGGGTGTGGTCTGTACGGCCTGCGACAGGTTAAGGCTCGCATAGATATCAGCCTGCGTTACGGACGCCATGACCGCATTCACCCTTTTGGCATCCGCCGGGTCAGAAATAGTTGGTACAAACCATAGCGGCACTTCCGGCAGCGCCAGCGGCGTCAGCGACAGATTGCTGGCGTTATGCTGGCGCAGCAGGTGATGGAGTATAAACGCATCGCCCGCAAGCCCGTCCGCGCCTCCGGCTTTGAGCAATTCAAAACCCTGATCGAGCGAGTTAACCAGCACCAGGTTATCCGCAGGTAACGCCTGACGCAGTAACGTGACAAGCGGAGAGATGCGTATGACGGCAATCCGCTTATGCTGTAATGCGGACAAGGAGCCGGAAAGCGGGTTGCTGTCCTCACTGAGCAGGGCCCAGCTCAGTGAGTCAAACGTGATGGCACTCTTTGACGGTGGCGTCGCGCTGGCGACTATGCGCAACGTGTTCTCCGCATACTGAAGCGGGGGCGCATCAAGGTTGAAGGTCAGGCTATACAGGTTGGACGGAAACAGATTGAGCAGCAGATCGCGCCATACCCCCTGAATATGCCCGTCAGGCGTGAGCGTGACCATTGGCGGCGAAATAGCGGGAAGCAAAACGTGCAGCGTGATTTTGGGCGCATTTTCCTTCACGGGGGAATGGCGGGCGTCAAAGACGCTGCCGTCCGGCAAAAGCCACTTTTGTTCCAGCCATTCAGCGTCTTCCGGGTTAAGGGTGTGAATACGCTCGTTGAAGATTTCCAGCGTGTTTGCCTGCTCAGGCAGAGCCCAGGCACGAAAATGTAGCGGGGGAGTATCGTCCAGCGGCGTCAGGGTCAGCGTGGTGGCGGGGGAGTGGGTCAGCCAGTTACGTAAAACAAACTCCGGGGCGATGAATTCCCGCGCTTTCCCTGCTGCCAGCTGCCTGACGTTTTCCCCCGGTGAGGCTGAACCCGTCGCAGAGCAGCGGGTCGCGACCTCTGAGGGTAATTCCGGAAAGCACAGTGTACCGCCGCGTCCCTCTTTTATGCTCAGGGACGCCAGCGGGAAAGCGAACATTGGCTCGCTGGCGACCAGATCGGCTGCAGGACGCCGGGCGGCAATTAACACATCAATGCGCTTTCGCTTCAACGCATCCAGCGCTGTTGCCGGGTCGCTAAAACGCTGGACGTCCGGCAGCGTCGTATTGCTAAACAATATGCTGAGTTCATCATCCAGAATACCCGGCGGCCGATCGATAGCGAGAAAAGGCGGCGCGGCGCTCAGCAGGCCCACGCGCAGCGTACCAGCCGCCGCGTGCCCGCTTATCAGCATGAGGATAAATAATGTCGCCAGCCAGCCTCTGCGCATGCTCAGCTAACCAGCCCCAGACTTTGCGCGCACTGGAGCAGCTCGAAATCATTCCTGGCGTTGAGTTTGCTCATGGCACTCTTTTTTTGCGTACTGATGGTCTGCTTCGTCCGGTTAAGCTGGGCGCTGATCTCGTTCACGGTGAAACCGCGCACCAGCAGGCGAAGCACTTCTGTTTCCCGTTCGGTCAACTGTGCCTGAGGCTTCACCGGTTCGATTTGCCCCCGCAGGGTGCTGCGCAGCGTCTGCAGCAGATTGTTGGACAAACTGGCTTTGTTGAGAACGGCATGCACCCCGCTGCGCCGCAGCGAGTCCAGAAGCTCAGGATTGGTGATCATGGTGACCACCACAATCATGCTCTGCGGATAATGGCGAATCAGCGAGCGGATCATGGTTAATCCGTCCGGGCTGCGCGTGCCGGGCATACTCAGGTCGGTGATGATGATATCGACAGGCTCGCTCGCCAGTTTATTCATGAGTTCATCAGCACTGAGCGCTTCGTGAACGACCCGATAAAGGTCCGGGCGCGTCTGCAGCAATGTGCGCAAGCCTAATAAATAGACAGGGTGGTCGTCGGCAATCAGAACTGTTTTTAGCATGACATCCGATCCGGCAAGGAAAAGACAGGTGTTCACCGCACATCTTAGCGAATGGCGCTTTAGCATCACTCTTACAGTGTAGAGCAGAGTGAGGTGAAAAAGAGTAGCTAAAAAGTGGTGGGCTGTATAGTTGCTGGGGGGCATCAGCCGATCCTGATGGAAAACCGAAAGGTAAAGTAACGACGTTTTCACATTCTATGATAGAGATTTTTTCCGGAGCAGCTGAATGGTTTGTTATTTATCGCGAAATAGCGGCATGGAGGACGATATTTCTCAGGTACGGAAAGGAATTCCTTATTGTTCAGGTTGAATATCAGGTATTACTCAGGAGTTACTCAGAATAAACTTTCTGAAATCATGAATTGGTTGTGGAAAAATCAGGACGGGAAATAGCGCAAAGAGCGAAGGTACTATCATTTATAAGGATATGTTGTTAATTTGTGCCTGAATTAGATAACAGACATGTAACTGTTAATACCTGCGCTTTTTCATCATAACAATGTAAACGCTGTAATTTTATTATCCAGGACCTACCCGTGAATAACGAAGAAATCTCTCTTTCAGCGTCAGTAACGTTCGTACCGGAAAAATCATCTCTGGCAACCGTGGATCATGGTGATATACATCTGACGCCCAACGAGCGTCGTTTGCTGGAGTTGATTCTCAGCGGCAAATGTAAAAAAGAGACCATATTTGAAGAGATCTGGCTTAACCAGGGCATGATTGTTAGCGAATCCAGCTATCACCAGCTTATAAAAATGCTCCGCCGCAAGCTGCAAAATGCCGGCCTGCCGGGCTCGATCATTAAAACCATTCCCCGTTATGGTGTAGTACTGGCACCCTGCGAAACGCAGGACAGTGAGGTCGCTTGCCCGCCGCCAGAAGAGCCTGATAACGCGTCTTGTCCCACTCCCGTCGATTGCCCGTCGTTGCCTGCTATCACGGCGGAGTCAATGAAAACTCCCTCACGTCAATACGGGACTCTGCTGGCGGCGCTGTGCAGCTTGTTGATTATCCTTCCAACGCTGGTGGTGGTCTGCACGGCCGACACGCCGCAGGCGTTTCAGGAAAATCTCTACGTAGATGGCGTCATGTTTCATCTCTCTTCGCTGCGCAGTGTCGATCGGCAGGCGCTGGCGAGAAAGCGGCATGCCCTGCCGGCGGGCATCAATAACGTGTACATCGCGTCGAACGGTCCAAAAGTGTTCGTTGCGCAATGTGAAGGCGAACTATCTCAGGAGGGAAAATGCGGTTACGAATACTATTCGTCATATTGATGGTTTGCATCAGCGTTTCGCTGGGTGGCGCGCTGGCTTACCTGACCAGCAACTACCTGGAAAGTAGAAAAGTGCCCGCCGAGCCCTGCAGCAGCGTCATACGTAATGGCAAATTTATTGATGAAAGCCTGCAGCATTACCAGTTTAATGGTGTGATCACCTGGTGGCCTAAACTCCACAGGCTAACGCTATTTGGTGTAAAAACCGATGAGGCCGGTAACCGGGTATTCAACCGAACCCTGCAGTTAAAATCGGTGACACAGAAGGGAAACGTCATCAATGGCCGGGTGGCAGAATTAAAAATTGCCGTTGGCGATCAGCTGCCGGAGAAGACCTTTCTGATAAGTGAAGATGGTCAGTATATTAACCTGTTATTCAAGCCGATTAATAAAGATAGCTGGCTGATGAAAATTAATGATAACTGGGTAGCAATGTGTGAGTATAAATAAACTCACGATAATTTTATTATAAGACATATCCAGGCTGGCGAGTTTTAAATCTGCTGCTGCAGTGAGCTGTTCTCCTGTTTTCAGGAAGAGGAATATTCTATCTTGCGGGACAGGATTTCATTATTAAACCTGGAGCAGGATATCTCCCATGTTAAAGAAAAATAAAATATCTCTGAGCGCTATCGCCGCAGGCCTGGCGTTAAGCGGAATGCTGGTCAGCACGTTTAGCCATGCGGCCGCAACCGACGCCGCCTCACAGATGCCGGATATCAGTCAGAAAAAAATTCTCGTCGGTTATTGGCACAATTGGGGAATTAACCCGGAAGAGATAGACAAAGCGCGCGGCTATCAGGGAGGCTTACCTTCTGATATGTCGCTGCGTGAAGTGCCGAGAGGCTACAACGTCGTCAACGTCTCCTTCATGAAAGTTATGGATGGGCAGAGCGGGAATATCCCCACCTTCAAACCCTACAACGCGAGCGATGAGGAGTTCCGCGCTCAGGTTGCAGAGCTGAACGAGCAGGGGCGCGCGGTGTTGATTTCACTGGGCGGCGCTGACGCGCACATTGCACTGAACAAAGACCAGACTGAGGCGTTTGCGGCGGAGATTATTCGCCTGACCGATCGCTATGGTTTTGATGGTCTTGATATCGATCTGGAGCAGACGGCCATTACCGCTGCTGACAACAGTACGGTGATCCCGGCGGCGCTGAAAATGGTGCGCGACCATTATCAGCAGCAGGGCAAACACTTCATCATCAGCATGGCGCCAGAGTTCCCTTATCTTCAGTCCGATCGCGGGGTGAACTACAAAGCCTACCTGCAAAATCTTGAGGGCGTGTATGACTTTATCGCTCCACAGTATTACAACCAGGCGGGCGACGGCGTGAATATGATGACGCAGGAGGAGAAGGACGAAGTCGGTGAATGGTGGCTGCCGCAGGAATGGGGGAAGGGCTATAGCGACCGTCAAAAAGAGCTTTTCCTTTACTATCTCACCGACAGCCTGGCAAACGGGACGCGTGGTTATGTGAAGATCCCGGCGAACAAGCTGGTGATTGGTCTTCCGGCCAACCCGGATGCGGCAGGAACCGGCTATGTACGAGACGCGCAGAGTGTCTTTAACGCACTTTCGCGACTGGAAGCGAAAAATGAAGCGGTAAAAGGGCTCATGACCTGGTCAGTGAACTGGGACAATGGCAACACTAAAAATGGTCAACATTACGGCTATGAATTTCTGAACCGCTACCAGAGCATCCTTGACGGCAGTCTGCCGGATGGGGGCGACGAAACGGATACTCAGGCGCCAACACAGGTGCAGGGCGTGCAGGCCACGCTGAAGGGGCAGGATGTTTCGCTCAGCTGGCTGCCAGCTAAGGATAATACGGGCGTGGCGGGGTATGCCATCTGGCGCGGTCTGGAAAAGATCGGTGATACCCATGAACTCAACTTTACCGACACCCAAACCCAGCCAGGCATGAGCTATCGCTATACGGTCATCGCCTATGATGCAGCCAACAACTTCGCTACGCCGAGCCAGCCGGTCAACGTTACCGTGCCCGATAATGACGATGGCGGAGGCGAAGAGGGCGGCCAGGGCGGCGACGTTACCCCATTCACGCCGGGCAAACTCTATGCCGTAGGGGATAAAGTGCTCTATGAGGGCAACGTTTATCGCTGTCAGATTGGCCATACAGGTGCCAGCCATTGGTCGCCGGATCGGGCCCGCAACTTGTGGGTAGCTGAATAACCTCTTTTTAAACAGCATGGCTTCGCAGGGAGCCGTGCTGTTTGTTTTACAGGACAACGACTATGCAAACTTCTCTGGTTATTGCCAAACGTTACGATCGGTTTTCTCGCCTTCTGCACTGGGTGGTCGCAGCCGTCATTATCTACGCGATGTGCATGGGCTATATTCTGCACGCGTTGGAAGGAACCCGCTGGTTTACCTTCTTCTCCGTGCTGAATATGTCGCTGGGTACCATCGCCACGCCCATCATGATGGTGCGTTTCGTCTGGCGTTTCTTCCGCCCTTCGGTGCCCTATCCGGCAACGGTAGCCGGACGTAAAAAACAGCTGGTGGTATTTATTCATGAGCTGTTTTATCTGACCATTATGGTGGTGCTGGTTAGCGGTTTTCTGATGCTGCAAAAAGACTACAACCTGTTTGGTCTGGTGCCGGTTTCCCGCCCGATTGCCATCGCCGAAGTGAATGCGTTTTTCTTCCAGGTGCATCGCTATAGCTGCATTCTGCTGGGTGTGATTCTGCTTGGGCATGTCGCGGCGGTGTTGAAGTACACCTTTAGTGGGCAGCGGGAGATTCTGCAGCGGATGCTGTGAGAAAGAGGCTCACTCCCCCCATCAGATGCGCGGTGTTGCCAATCCTGTGAAACAGCACTATCCCGCGCATCTGCCTTCCGTGCAGCGTTTGCAGAACAACTTCCCGGGCAAAACTGCTTTCACGTTGCTGTGAGTACCAGGCGCGAAAACCGGGCAGGAACGGCGTATCGCAGTGTGCGTCCAATAGCGTCAGGGTGCTCAGCGTCTTTTCCTCATCAGGGAACAGCGCTTCCGTACTGCCTTGCCAGTGGATCTCCTCCTCTGGCATCGAGAGGCGAAACACGACGCAAGAACCCGTCTGCGACAGGCGAATAATGATGGCACTGGTGCTGGCCGCGAGCGACTGTTGCTGTTGGATCCAGCGGCGGTACTGATATAAACAGTTGGCAAAAATCGCCGAAAATACCAGATACCACTGCGCCTGCCAGATTGCGGGGATGAGATCGGGCGTTAGCGTGTAAAAAATCCCTTCCCGCTGCTGGGTCGCCAGCACCACAATCAGGTATTGAATGAGCAGCAGAGCGCCAACGCCGCGCCCGGAGAGCGCAAACACGCTCAGTAAAACCACCGTCGTTTGCACCAGCAGCAGGTTTAGCCCCTGCCAGAGCGGTGGCAGGAAAAAGTACCCCGTCATCAGCACAAGGGTATTCGCGGCAAGGAGCAGAGCTTCCCGCCCGTTAAACCGCGGGTGCGACGGCATTTTGCTCTCACGCAGCAGCGGCAGAATGGCGAGAATGCCGGTTAATGCCGCCAGCACCCAGGAAAAAAAATGCAGAGGCGCAATCGGATACCCTGAGAGTAACAGCGCCAGATTAAGCAGCAGGCTGCCGCAAAAAATGCTGAAGATTAACTGCAGGGGGTAGATCAGTTCACCAATAATCGGCCTGCGCGCAAAACGCAGCGCAGGCAGTTGCGCATTCAGACGAAAGACGGCGACGCACAGCGGAAATATCGCGACGTCGAAGAGGGCGAACAGGCACGCCAGCGTGAGCGGGCGGCCTATCCAGACGCCAGCAAACACATGCAGCAAGCCCGCGGTAGCCAGCCACAGCGGCCACTCTCGCGGGGCCGTCAGCCATAACGCGGCGAAAAGCAGCGGCGCCGGGAGCCAGAGCGTGGTGGAGAGGCTCCAGCTATCCCGCGTATGAAAGCTCAGCAATGCCAGCAGGATATAGAGACCCGAAAAGGCCAGCCAGCGGATAATATTGGTAATCAGTGTTGTTCTCCCACTGAGGCATTCAGCGTTATTCAGGTATTTATCATTTTAAGCTCAATTATTTTATCGTCGCTATTGATACGCTGGGATTTTTTCTAAAGGGCTTAACGATGGACTGGCAAAGCGACAAACGCGATCCTGCTACCCTGTGGTTTTCACTTTCTTCACGAGCGGCAGAACATGAACAGGGAAAGGAGTGGCATATCGCGGCATTATTGTGGAAAGAAGCGGCACAATATGCAAAAGCGCATCTGAATATTGAATGGGCGAACTTGCGCGGAGACTTTTGTACTTTACGTGCAAACAGGCTGCCTAAATATAACGAGTAGTCTCTGCTATTATCGGAGATTGCATGTCCCTCAGAGTGTGGAACCATGGTTGAGAGTGTAATACTCGTTTTTAGCGTTTTTCTGGGCGCCATTATCGGCAGTTTTTGCAATGTCATCATTTATCGGCTCCCCTTGATTCTCCACGGTGAAGCACTCTCTTTATCGTGGCCTGCTTCCCATTGCCCACGCTGTAAACACCCCATTAAATTTCGCCACAATGTTCCTCTGATGGGCTGGCTGCTGCTGCGCGGGCGCTGCGCCAGCTGTGGTCAGGCGATATCGTGGCGCTATCCGCTGGTTGAAGGGCTTATGGCGCTGCTGTACGGGGTGATTATCTGGCAGCAGGGCGTCACGCCGCAGAGCCTGTTCGACCTGCTGGCGGTGACGTTTTTGCTGCCGCTGCTGTTTATTGACCTGCGCACCATGCTCCTGCCCGACCGTCTGACGCTCCCGCTGCTGGCGATGTCGCTAGCGTTTGCCGTCAGCGGCTATAGCCGGGTGGAGCCAACGCAGGCATTAATCGCCGCTCTGCTGGGATTTGGCGTGCCCTGGACGCTCTCTTTGCTGTTCCGTTTATTGCGCGGCCATGAAGGGATGGGGATGGGGGATATGAAACTGCTGGCGGCGATCGGGGCGTGGCTTGGCCCGCTGGCGCTGCTGGATGTTTTTGTTGCCTCGACCCTGCTGGCGCTGATCGCGGCGCTGATTCTGTTGCGGATCAAGCCCGGTCAACCGTTTCCCTTCGGACCGTATCCGATTATCGCCGCGATAGGGTGGGTGATCTTATACCGATAAAAAAGCGCCGGAACGAAGGGGCGATTTCCGGCGCAAAAATGATAACGAAAGTGTAGGCAGGGAATGATAATGTCAGGCGCGGGTCAGTGAAGACCCGGCCAGAGTTAACTTACAGTATTATTTGCACTCTTTAGGCATGTTGGCAGCACCTTCTTTCTTCCAGACGCCCCACTCGCCATCGGAACCAGGCTTAACGCCTCGGGTTTCCCAGCTGTTCAGCCAGATGTTGCCCTCATAGCTCACTTTTTCACAAGGTGTTTTGTAAGTCTTGCTGTGATCCCAGGCTTTTACATCGGTTTGTGCCGGGCGCAGCTTGATCACCTTCGTTGCCGTGGAGACTTTACCGGTGTCAGGCGCCGTCACTTTCACCTGCAGCGTCACGTCCACATTGTCGGTATACGGATGTTTACCCATGAGGTTGGTGCTGAAGTTATTTGGTGACGAGATCTGAATCTTATCGGCGTGATTCAGTGCGGACCATTCAATTTTTGCCCCTTTTAACGAGTCATTGTTTTTGGACACGACGGCGGCAGCAATAACGTCACTGCCAACGATGGTGTCCTGGTTGTTGCCCGTATTGATCTGCACATCAGAAGCCTGCTGCGCTTCCTTCACGGTCACGGTGATATCGTCGGTGCTGGTTTTGCCATTTTTGGCCGTCACCGTCAGGCGATAGGTCACTTTACCGATTTTGCCGGGTTTAATCAGCGCACGGGCTTTTGCCGCGTGGACGGTTGAAACCCATTCGCCACCGTTAGCAACCTGCAACGCACCAATGTCCTGCCCTGAAACGATAGTCCATTGGTATTTTTCAGCATTGACGCTTGCGGAACCGTTAAGGTCATAACCACGTGATTCACTGTTGCTGTAAACGGTGAAGTCACTGCCTGCCTTCGCCTCCGGTGCCGTGCTATCCGCTTCAGCTTTGGCATTCAGGGTGACGGTTTTTGAATCACTCACGTTTTTATCATTGGTGACGGTCAGCTTCACGTTGACGGTAAAATCGCTCTCAGGTTTAGCCTTCAGGCGAATGCTGGCTTTAGCACTGGTACTGTTTTCCAGAATGACCTTATCGGCATTGCTGGTGACAGCCCAGCTGTACTTCAGCTCTTTCCCCGTTGAGGCGCTACCGTCCAGCGACAGCGTGCTGGTTGACAGGTTATGACTGGATGGCGTGACGTTGGCTACCGGTTTGGTAATGACTTCACCGCCAAAATCGACGTCAATCATCTGATAAAATGCGTTATCGGTATCGCGCACGCGCCAGACGGCATAAATTTTCTGCTTACCTTCACGCTCCGGTACGTCGCAGGTGTGGGTTTCGAAGCCTGTCGGGAGCGAAATATCGGCCGACGGGTTGCCTGGCGCATAGGTATAAACCTTATGGCAGAATGGCTTATCTTCAAACATCGCTCTGGTCAGGCGCGAATCCGCACCCGGAACAGACTGCCAGTCCGGCTTAGTGATGTAGTAGGTAAAATAGGTGGTGCGGTGCTTAGCCGGTAAATGCCATTTAAACTGGTGCGGACCCGCAGACATCGGGTTGTTGTAGGTATTCTGCTTTTCGTCATCAAGCTTGCTGAAGGCGGGAGTTGCCGTTGAACCACCGCTTGCCAGTTTTCCATCCGGCGGGAACTGGAATAGCTGTTCGTTGGCGATCGGGGTTGGGCTCATATCGTTGCCAGCCGGGAGCTTCGGCGCTTCCACGGCGTCAGCAGGCCAGACGTTACTATGCTCACCTTTATCGTTCATCGGCGGGAAATGAATCACCGAACGGGATTTTGGTTCAAAAACATAGCCATGCGCCAGTGCACCCGTGGAATACATACCAATCAATGCCACGGCTAACGCCGACGTAATATTATTCATCTTGAGTAGTTTCAAAATAATCTTCCCTGAATTAATTGAAGGACACTTCTACGTGACTGAGAGGGTTGTTCTGTTTGGCATACACCTTATTTGGCTCTGACTCATCGGGTGTAATCTCGCCGTTGCTCTGCCTGAAACCGGCACGCAGTTCGGGGTGCTGCTGATTGATAGCCTGGGCGAGGGCGTAGGACCAGTGGGCCTCTTCGCCAGCAAGAATGGTGACGCGCGTTTCCAGATTTGGCAGTTCGGTTCCGTCGTTAAAGAAGCGCGCACGAATCGTTTGCCCTTCAACGACCTTCACTTTCTCACCGTTGACGGCGCGTTCCAGTGAGCCAAGTTCTTTCATGCAGTTTTGGTGACCCTGTTCGCAGTTTGCTGCTGGCGAGGTCGTGGCGGCGTTAGCTGAAACGCTGACGCCCGCCCCTGCCAGTAAAGCGGCAAGGACAAAAGCAGATCCTGTTAATTTCATAAGTTCCCTTATTTATTACTGAACAATAACGAAAAGTTAATCTCACCTGCGGCGCAGGTAAAAAGGCGTTATTACCGTGTGATAACAGGGACAAATAGTAACGGGAGGAGACAACCGGCTTGAATAAGAGACTTCTCTGAGCAATTAAGAGTCGGGGAGTTTCGGCAGAGAAGAGCGACCGTTCGTGCTGTAAAGAGGGCGGAGCGCGACAGAGTATGAAATAGTACTGCCAATTTCAGTCCTTGACGCATATTAATAAAATCTGAGCGAGTACGGAGTTTACGAAATGACTTTTTTACGATTGTCCTGAGTGTTAAATTAATAAAATAAAGCCTGGCTTATATCCAGGCTTTACTATTATGTTAACCAAAAGGGTTTTTAAGGGCAGCTATTATTAGCTGCATCCGACGTTCGCCATGCCCCCCACTCACCGCCGCTTCCTGGCTCTTCTTGTCCTGCGTTGACATACCACTGATTCAGCCAGATTTTGCCGTTATGCGATACGCGGGTACATTTCACCGGGTAGGCGATCCGCGGGTTATACGCTTCTGCGCTGTCATCAGGAATATCAGGTAACTGTGGTTTTTTCACCGTTACGGTGATCTTCTCAGCGCTCACGCTTCCGTCTTTGCCCGTGACGGTTAACCAGTAGGTTGCTTCTCCGTCTGTATTGGCGGGAATGAGTGCCCGGGCGGTAGGCCCTGAAACTTCACGTACCCAGCCTCCGGCATGTTTCTCCTGTAGCCAGAATGTGCCAGTACTGTTTTTGTCGATAGTCCATTTCCAGGAGACGGCATTCTTGCTGGCGCTCCCGTCTAACTGATACGCACGGGAAGAATCGGTCGTGCCGGTAACGGTAAAGCTTTCACCCGGCACTGCCTTTACTTCCTCTTGCTCTTCTTCTTTGAGTTCCAGAATCCTGGCTACCGCTTTTGCCATATTGGGGTGAGTACCTACTTTCGCTGAATCCCCCGCAGCTAAAGGTGTACCGGTTTCCTGGAGAATGGAGCGCATCTGTTGAGGCGTGACGGTGATATTGTGCGCTTTTGCAATGGCCGACAGGCTGGCGACCACGCCTGCGATAATCGGGTTCGCGGAGGACGTGCCGGAGAAACTTGAGGTGTATTCCGCATTTTTTATGCTATGCAAACCGCCGTAACCCGTAGTAACCACATCCCAGCAGCCCCAGCTGGCGCTGGTCACACGTGAGCCATAGGTGCTGAAAGAGGCTTTTTTGCCATTGTTTGCACAAAACGCGCCCGCAATGATCGCGCCGGAATCCCGCTTTTTAACGTCAAATTTCCCATTAAATCCGGCGTGATCGAGGTTGACATTGCCATTGCCTGCCGCCTGAATCACGTGCACGCCCTTATCCGTCAACGCTTTTATCACGTCATAATAGGCTGGAGCGTTTTCCTGGGGGACATAGCAAGAGGAGGTGCAACCTGTCACATCTCCTCCGCCGGTCTGCATACCAATTTGCACCACATCTCCTGCCTGGAGTCTGGGGATCATATTGTAGAGATTATTGGCCTGCCATTTGACGTACCCCATGCGGGCGTTCCACGTCAGGCCTTTAATGCCCGCATTGATATCTTTCGCCGCCATAATCCCGACGGAGCTGGTGTCATGATCTTCGCCAGGCGTATAGCGCTTATCCCCTTCATGGAACTCGATCGGCGGCAAATTCACATGGCTGGTATTCCACGCATTGTTTTCCATTGAAACCAGCGAAATGCCGCTACCATCGTGCCCTGTATACTGATTCACGCTGTCGCGATTTACCCCACCCATGTAGTAGCCGGGCCGTTTTTCATCTGGCGATTTGGTGTAATCCTGCAATCCACGAAAATCCGGAACGGTGGCCTGGCTGGTACTGTTGAGGGCATAGCTCAGCCCGGAATAGGGTGGCACGTCGGGAACGTTGACACCCTTTTCCAGCGATACCGGCATGGATTCCGGGTAAGCCAGCTCAATATCCTGTCGCGTCGTCAGTTCATTAATTACGTCATTGATATACGCCGCGTCATGCTGCTTATCGGCTGGCAGAGCTATACGTAAATAACGGTTAAAGCCGTAGCGTTCATTAAGCGAATCCATCTCGCTTAATTCACTGCTGCGCAAATGATTTGCCGTAAATAACGGACTCACGGCGAGGGTACTGTCGCGTAATGAAAAGGGTGAAGATTTATTAAGCGTTGTACCGGGTTTTAATTTCACGATAACGGAGAGATACGAAGTGCCTTCCCAGGCCTGCTCGTGCGTGACGGAATTTTGCGCAAAAGCGGGGGCACTCAGTAGTGCACAAATAAGCAGGGCCAATCCAGTTTTATTCATGTCAACGATCTTCCTTATTAAATGACATCCAGAGTATTGCTGGGATCATCCTGCCATTAGGGGAAAACCTGCATAAGAAGACGGTCAGCAATAAAATTGCGAGGTGTCTGTTCCATGTTAAGAATTACCTGCTCCGGAAAATATACGGCTGAAATTGGGCTGAGAAATTCATGAGGCGAGCTGAAAGAGTTGTTAAACATCAACGCCTAAGCATTGAATTTAATGAGGGGCGGAAAATCTCATGAACATCTCCTGAATGCTGTATGGAGTTTAGGAATTATCTGGATCTTAATATCGCTAACCAGGGAGTTTAATTAATAAGGGATGCGTCACAATGCCCAGTGTTTCGTACTGTTCTTTACGTCAAAAATTATCCGTGTGGATAATCCTTTTCCATTATTTATTTTCCATCTTTTTGCTCACGGTTCCCCCCGTCGCGCGGGCGCAAACTGAAACTCACGCAACCGTTGAAAGCGAAAGCAATCAGCCCCTGCGGGATAAAATGGCCGGCATGTGGGGAAGCGCCCAACAAAACGGCGCGGGTGATGCCCTGCGCGGTGCGGCAAATAGCGAGGTGAATGCCGCGTTAACCCAGGAAGTGGAAGCGTGGTTAAACAATACCGGCGGGAAAGCCCGCGTTACGGCAGATGTCGGTATTGGCGGGAGCGATAGCCGCGATTTCGGGCTGGACTATCTGTGGCCGGTTAAAATCTGGCAACACGACATTCTGTTCACTCAGATGAGCGCACACCGCTGGAACGAGCGCGATATTCTTAACGTTGGCCTGGGCTGGCGGCATACCTTTAACCCGCATCTGATGGCGGGTGGAAACCTCTTTTTCGATCAGGATGTCACTCGCCACCATAACCGAATGGGGGCAGGCGCCGAGCTGTGGAGCGATGGGATTCGCGCGTCCGCGAACTACTACCTGCCTCTGAGCGGCTGGCGTCATTCTGACGACAGCATGTTTAATGACGATCCCGACCGCTATGAACTGTATGAACGTGCCGCCCGCGGCTGGGATCTCAATCTGGAGACGGCCCTTTCACAGCACGTCGCGCTTAAATTGGGCTGGTTCCAGTGGTATGGCGACAAAGTGGACGTTAACGGCAGCCGCAGCGAGGCCAGCCACAACCCTCACGGGCTTAACCTCGGGCTTAAGTGGCAACCTGTGCCGCTGGTAGGGGTCAGCGCGGAGCAGAGCATGATTAGCGGGCAGCGGGAGAACTTCTCTGTGGGTCTGAATTTCCACTGGGAGTTTGGCCGAAAACTTTCCGAGATGCTGGCAAGTGAAAATGCGGCGGCTTTGCCCTCGCTCATGCAGTCCCGCACGGAGTTCGTTACCCGTAATAACAACATCGTTCTCGCCTATAAGCAGGAAGAAAAAGACAGACGTCTCTATTTCAGCCCGACGGAAAAAACCACGCAGGCTGGCGTGCCTTTGCTGCACGCGGTGAAAGGCGGGCAGGGGGGCGTCATTCGCTACACCTCCTCCAGCACGGCGATCGCGACCGTGGAGCCGGGCAGCGGTCTGGTGAACCCAACGCATCGGGGCGATGTCACCATCACAGCGACGGAAACGTCACCTGTCGATCCGGAGCACGTATTAAGTTCCGCCAGCTATCACCTGACCGTGACGCCGGGCGATTTTGCCCCTTCCGTCGAGGGCGTTGCCATTAAGGGGGACATGTCCCCGGGCCAGATCCTGGAGGGGAGTTATCTCTATAAAAGCAATGAAGGGGAGGATGAAGACCCCGAGCAAACCCGGCTGCGGTGGTATGACGCAGATTCAGGCGAACTGCTCAAGGAAGGCAGTGCTACGTATGAGGTGCAAACGCGTGATATGGCCCGAAGCGTGGTCTTTGAAGTCACACCGTTCAACAAAAAAGGGATACCAGGGGAGAGCGGAACGGCGAAAATTACCGGGAGCGCAACGATAACCACCCTGCGTATCGATCATCTGCTTTCACCCGGTGAGATCCGCCGTGACGGCAGCGTGAAGTTCTTCGAAGAGAGTCACGGTGCGTTGCTGGTGTTAGCCGAGGTGAAAGACGGTCAGGGCTCCCCTCTGACCGATCAGATGGTGTACTGGCAGAGCAGGAACTCGCTTGGCTCGTTGTCGCAAAACAGCGTACGTACCGATGAGCACGGTCAGGCGCTGGTAAAAATAGAAAACATCATGGCGGATGGTGAAGATGAAATTACGGCCTCGCTGATCCCGCCAGGCGGGATCCAGACCCAGAGCACCGCCAGTGATAAAAATGTTCAGCAGGAGAAGATGGCGCTGGTGGTCGATTTTGCCCACCCGCTTGCCATCCGCTTCGTGGCCTCTCCCGAGCGCGCAGAAGTTGCCACGGAAAAGACGTTCACTATTGAAGTTACCGATCAGGATGGCAAGCCTCTGACGGTTGAGAAGAACGTCACGTGGAGCAGTAACGGTGAAACCCTGAGCGGCAAAACGGATAGCGAGGGAAGAGCATCCATCGCACTTATCGCGCCGCAAAAAGCAGCAGAGAAGTGGGTGGTGAACGCCACGGTAGATACCGTGAGTAGCCCGTCAGCGCCCGTAAGCCTTGAGCCAGGGCCGGTGGCAAAAGTGGTGCTGGACGTCCCGGAAAACGTGGTCGCAGGCAGTGAGGATAAAGCCGTTAGCGCACAGCTGTATGACCGGTTTGATAACGCGGTTATCAGCCGTAAGCAGGCCATCACCTGGCGGATAGAAGGGAGTCAGTTCCGGGAAGCGCCTACCGGAGACAGCGATGAGCACGGTATTGCCAGTGCAACCGTCGTTGTACCTGAAAAAGCGCCAACGCAGGTGAAAGTCTCCGCCGGTGATGAGCAGAAGATCGTCAATGTGACTGTCGGGAAGGTGAATCATGTTGAGCTTAAAGGTACCCCTGATACGCTGAATGCCAATGGGAGCAGCACTTCGACGCTGACCGCCATCGCGCTGGATGAGCACAACAATAGCGTACCGGACGCACCCGTAACGTGGTCGTTAATCACGCAGCAGTTTGGCGCGCTGAGCAACGCGATCGAAAAAACCGATGCAGAAGGCAAGGCGACGGCCACGTTTACGACCGCATCCGCGGGGGGCAATGCGCAAATAGAGGTCGATATTGGCGGCAAAAAACAAGCGACGCAACTGACGCTCAACGGTTACCCGATTATCCGCAGCATCACGCTGAACAAAACCGCCGGGCTGAAGGTGGGCGATACGGTAAGCGTGGAAAAGGTGGACGTGGAGCAGAACGGCGGCGGCGAGGTGACGCTGAGCTACCAGTGGCACCGTGACGGTGGCGCGATCGATGCCGCCACGTCAGACAGTTATCACCTGACGGAGCAGGATACGGGGGCGACTCTCTTTGTGGTGGTGACCGCGACCAACGATGCCAAAAATGAAGGCGATAAGGCGTCGTTGAAAACGGAGCCGGTGGTCGGGAAGGCGTCAGATGTTACGGTAACCGCCAGCGCGGACAGCGTGGATGCGAACGGGCTCAACACCATTACCTATACCGCCGCGGCGAAGGATCGCTTCGGCCGTGCGGTGGTGGGCGAGGCGATTGTCTGGGACATCGACAAGCCGGAGCTGGTGAGCCGGGGAGAGGCCAGCGCCGTCACCGGTACAGAAGGCACGGGAACGATGATCGTCACCGCGAAAAATACCGGCGGAAACATCACGGTGAGCGCCACGGTCAACGGCAAGAAGGGCGAGTCCGGCGTGGCGCTGCAGGGGATTCCGACGATCAAAAGCATCACGCTGAACCAAACCGCCGGGCTGAAGGTGGGTGACACGGTAAGCGTTGAGAAGGTGGACGTGGAACAGAACGGCGGCGGTGAGGTGAAGCTGAGCTACCAGTGGCACCGTGACGGTGGCGCGATCGACGGCGCCACGTCGGACAGTTATCACCTGACAGAGCAGGACACAGGGGCAACGCTGTTTGTCGCGGTAACCGCTACCAACGCGGCCAAAAATGAGGGCTATAAGGCGTCATCAAAAACGGAGCCGGTCACCGGGAAAGCGTCAGCCGTGACGGTCACTGCCAGTGCGGCCAGCGTGGAAGCTAACGGGCTGAACACCATTACCTACACCGCCACGGTGAAGGACCGCTTTGGCCGTGCGGTAGTGGGCGAGGCGATTGTCTGGGATATCGACAAACCGGAGCTGGTGGCTCGGGGGGAGACCAGCACCATCACCGGAACCGGAGGCGTGGGGACAATGACCGTCACCACGAAAAATACCGGTGGAACCATCACGGTGAGCGCCACGGTCAACGGCAAAAAAGGCGAATCCGGTGTGGAGATTTACGGCGCGCCGTTGGTGACAGACCTGCATATCTCCGGCACGCCGAAGGTGGGGCAGACCCTGAGTGCGGAATACACCTTCTCGGCAAACGGGAGCGGTGCGGATGCGTCCACCTACCAGTGGCAGTGGAAGGACGGAGAGACATGGAAGAATGCGGCAGCCGCTGGCAATACGGCAAGAACGTTCACGCTGCCGGACAGCTATGCGGGCTACAGCGTGCGGGTGGTGGTGACGCCGAAGGGCAGCAGTCACCCGTCGCTGACCGGAACGCTCCAGGAGAGCCAGGCGGTGATAGCTTACGGCACGCCAGCGGTGGAGGACGTGCGTACATCCGGCACGCCGGAGGTGGGACAGACCCTGAGGGCGGAATACACCTTCAAGGCGAACGGAACCGGTGCGGATGCTTCAACCTATATCTGGGCGAGATATGAGAAAACCAGCTGGATGCCGATCGAGGGGGCCAACGGCCGGGAATACACCCTCCAGGCGGGAGACGCGGGTTACAGCATTAAAGTAACGATAATACCGGAGGGCAGCAGTCAGCCGTCGCTGGTCGGGGCGGTGCAGCACAGCCCGGCATTAGATGTTTACGGTGCGCCATCGGTGACAGATCTGCACATTTCCGGCACGCCGGAGGTGGGGCAGACCCTGAGGGCGGAATATACCTTCACGGCGAACGGAAGCGGTGCCGATGCCTCAACCTATATCTGGGCGAGGTATGAGAGAACCAGCTGGATGCCGATCGAAGGAGCCACCGGCCGGGAATATACCCTCCAGGCCGGAGATGCGGGTTACAGCATTAAGGCGGTGGTGACGCCGACGGGCAGCAGCCAGCCAGCACTGGCCGGAGCGGTACAGAGCAGCCCGTCGGTAGACGCTTATGGGGCGCCGTCGGTAACCAATCTGCACATCTCCGGCACGCCGAGGGTGGGGCAGACCCTGAATGCGGAATACACCTTAACGGCAAACGGGAGCGGTGCGGATGCGTCCACCTACCAGTGGCAGTGGAAGGACGGTGAGACCTGGAAGAATGCGGCCGCCGCTGGCAATACGGCACGCACGTTCACGTTGCCGGACAGCTATGCGGGCTACAGCGTGCGGGTGGTGGTGACGCCGAAGGGCAGCAGTCACCCGGCTCTGGCCGGAGTGGCGCAGGAAAGTTCAGCGGTCGAAGTATATGGCGCGCCGTCGGTGTCGGGCCTGAAGATTTCCGGCACGCCGAAGGTGGGGCAGACCTTGAGGGCGGAATATACCTTCAAAGCGAACGGAACCGGTACGGATGCTTCAACCTATATCTGGGCGAGATATGAGAAAACCAGCTGGATGCCGATCGAGGGGGCCAACGGCCGGGAATACACTCTTCAGGCGGGAGACGCGGGTTACAGCATTAAGGCGGTGGTGACGCCGACGGGCAGCAGCCAGCCAGCACTGGCCGGAGCGGTACAGAGCAGCCCGTCAGTAGACGCTTATGGGGCGCCGTCGGTAACCAATCTGCACATCTCCGGCACGCCGAAGGTGGGGCAGACCCTGAGTGCAGAATACACCTTCA
>NZ_JADBQM010000031.1:307-715 GCF_014895895.1 Enterobacter cloacae complex sp. P14RS | reverse complement strand
CACCCCCACGGGCAGCAGCCAGCCAGCACCGGCCGGATCTTTTTATAGCAGCCCTTCAGTCGACTCTATTGGTCGTGAGTCGTCTTGGTATCTGACATGCTCATTACAGACTCAGGTGGGGCAGACCCTGAGTGCAGAATACACCTTCACGTCAAATGGAAGCGGTACGGATAAATCCACCTTTATCTGGGGGAGATATGAGAGAACCAGTTGGATGCCGATCGAGGGGGCCACGGGGCGGGAATACACCCTCCGGGCCGAGGATGCGGGTTACAGCATTAAAGTGACGGTAATTCCGGAGGGCAGCAGCCAGCCTCAGCTGCAGGGCGATACACAGCACAGCCCGGCGGTGGATGCCTATGGTGCGCCGTCAATAACCAATCTGCATATCTCCGGCACGCCGAAGGT
>NZ_JADBQM010000031.1:0-181 GCF_014895895.1 Enterobacter cloacae complex sp. P14RS | reverse complement strand
ACACCTTCACGGCAAACGGGTCCGGGACGGACGCCTCCAGCTTCCAGTGGCAATGGCAGGATGGTGCAACATGGAAGAATGCTGCAGGCGGCACGGCAAGAACGTTTACGCTTCCAGACAGCTATGCGGGCTACAGCGTGCGGGTGGTGGTAACGCCGAAAGGCAGCAGCCAGCCGTCGCT
>NZ_JADBQM010000030.1:0-15455 GCF_014895895.1 Enterobacter cloacae complex sp. P14RS | reverse complement strand
GATATAAATAATTTATTAAACCTACGAAATGAACTTTCAGGCATTATGGATCATTTAAGCAATAATGAAATTATTAAAGACCAAAATGATTTCTTGTCGCTTAGAGAAGAAGTAGATGGGATTGACTCCACTCTAAAAAGTTTGTCTCTCGGCACTGTTCCTAGAAGTTTAGGTAGTATCGAAAAGCAATATAGAGAATATAGAGATTTAGAATTAGAAGCAAAATCCTTTCTTAAGGTTATATATAATTCAATCAACAGCGCGCTCGAAAAACTAATAATAAAAAATGACGATGAGATAGCAGAAAAAGATTTTCGTAGTAAATCGGCAATTCTTCATGCAAAGATTAGAAAAATGTCCCTAAAGGGCAGAGAAGCTTTAAATGAAGAAAAGAAAAGATTTGAAGATACCATTAGTCAAATTAATAAGGCATTTCACGAAAAAACAGCCTACATAATATCTGATCTTAAGAGTAACAATATCTCTTTAAAAAAAGCTCTTGAATTGCTTGATGATGAGTATCAAATTCAAGATATTGAGGTCACACAAAAACTCAAGCCATACATTTCAGCTTTCGAAAGTTTAAGTGAGCAAATTGATCTGGAGGCTTTAGCTCTTGTATCTGTAAATGAGAATTCTCGCTTAAAAAAACAAGTTGAACAAGTAAATAGTTTAGCCCAACTAGGAATTACCGTTGAAATCATAGGCCATGAAGTTGAAGGTTTTGATATGACAATAGAGCGAGGTATAAAAAACCTACTCTTAACTGGACTAGATGATAGTCAGCTTAAATCATTAAAAGCCATTAAAAATGCTCACGAGTCGCTAAGTGATTCATGGCGTTTTTTGAGTCCATTAAAACTGTCAGGAGAGAAAATTCGCACTGATTTAACTGGTGAGGATATATATAAGTATGTACGCAAATTCTTCAGTAACAAACTAGAAAAAGATGATATAGCTTTTGATTGCACAGATGCATTTAAAAAAATATCCATTTATGAACAACCATCTCGAATTTATCCTGTTTTTATTAATTTAGTAAATAACTCAAGGTATTGGGTAAAGGTAAATAACTCTACTCCTAGAAAAATACTTCTTGATGTGATAGATAAGTTTGTATATGTCAGCGACAATGGCCCTGGAGTTGATATTGATGATGTTGACGAATTATTCACGATATTCTTTTCCAAAAAACAAAGGGGCGGCCGTGGAGTAGGATTATATCTTTGCAAACAAAACCTTGCCGCAAGTGGACACTCTATTTTTTATGAAACACGTGATACTAAAAAAATATTAAATGGTGCAAACTTTGTCATTCAGTTTAAAGGATTAAAAAATGCAAACTAATTCTAACTTCGATTACATCCCTCATTTAAAAAAGGCGTTCATCGATCCTATTCGCACCGTCACTATAATTGATGATGAATATCCAACTATAGATGAACTTATATCACCCGTGAAGACTGAATTCGAACCTGATAATTTAGCCAGATTGCAAGAGATAATTAAAATAAGCAGAAGCGAGCAATATAATTGGTTGCTTGATGTATACAACGGCAAAGAACAAAAAGTAAAAAAAGGTCTTGTAACGAATAGATTACACCATAGTGATCTTTTGATACTTGATTATCACCTTGATGGTGAGGATTCTGGATATTGTAGGAAATCAATTGAAATAATAAAAAGCTTATCTGTGAATCGTCATTTCAATATAGTAGCCGTGCATACAAAAGGTTATACTGGCGAGAAAGGCACAGTACAAGATGTATTAATAGATATTGTAGTCTCATTGCAGAAACGGCCAGACTTTATAAACCTCAAAGAAAATGAAATTTCGACCATAAATGAGATGATGGATGAATGGCAAATTGAAGATGATAGCATCTTAGATGCTCTTCGGGATTCAATATCAACACTAGATCTTTTATTTTTAATAAATAAATTCAATGGGCAATTAAATAATCCTCATTTCAAACACAAGTTTCTAGAAGAGTTTGATTCACTTTACCAAAATAAACCAGAAGACATTAATATACAAAAACACAAGTTATTTAAATGGCTTTCTTTAAAAAAATTACAAGTATATGAAGAGTGTTTTGCATCAGAAACATCCAGTTTCTTCGATTGGGGAGTTAAAGGTAATATTAATTGGATTAGAACAGAGGATTTGTTTTTAACGGTTTTAGGGAAAAAAGACACCCCTATTAGTGATATTCCTATGCAGCTATTACAAGCAATGTCTGACTCACGTCCTCATCCACATAAATTAATCTTATCGAAACTAAGACATGAAATAGAAAGCAAAGGGAGCTTTGCTGCAAGCAATATATTAAATAAAAAATTCTTACAGGCGGCATGGCTAAAAGAGTTATTAAAAGAAAGTAATTCTACCACTGCGATCAAAACTTCAGCATGGCAAGCAGTTACAAAACTATGGGAGGAGTTAGCATATGAAATAAAAGAAGGTTTAGATGAATTTACAATTAATCTTGTAAATTCTTTAAAAACTATGGATACTCCCTTGGATTATTTCATCGAAAAAGAAACATTAAATAATGAAGCTAACCAAGCAATACATGCAAATTGCTTTAGCTGTTCTAAGAAAATAAGTACTCATCACCTAGTAACTGGCCACGTCCTCAGTTTCGAGAGTAACTTCTGGTTATGTCTTACCCCTATGTGTGATTTAGTACCGGGCCAAAAAGAATCAAGTAATAAACTTATTTCAGTAACACTAGTGAAAATGTATGATGCTAAAGCTGCTTTAGCAAACTCTCGGGAAAATATGCGAAAAGCTCTAGAGCTTGAAACAATACCCAAACTTTCTAAAGAAGAAGAGATCAAACATATACTTAAATACTCCACACAAAACAATCTTTTATTTATTCGCCCCGAAAATAAAAAAGATGAAGTAAAAATTTTAAGTTTCACTGTTGGTCTTGATGGGAAAGCCAATCCAAAAGCAATGGATTTTTATGTGGAAAACCAAGGTGTATTTGATGCAGAAACTAATAATATTACAATAAAATATGCAGAACCAGGTGATACTGAGAATAACATCATCATCAAAGAATTTAATGCTGAGGTCGTGGCTGAATTAAGATATGAATATGCATTAAATCTTTTAAGTAAATTAGGGGTATCAAAGTCTAGAGTTGGCTTAGATTTTATAAATTGACTAGTTAAGTCCGAGTGCTTAGCACTCGGACTCTTAAAAATATAACAAACACAAAAAAAGCCGCCCTTAAGCGACTATGATTTGCATCTTTTGGTGCCGAAGGCCGGACTCGAACCGGCACGTATTTCTACGGTTGATTTTGAATCAACTGCGTCTACCGATTTCGCCACTTCGGCACTGAAGGGGATGCGGAAACGTTGTGGATTATACCTGTCGCGCGCCGCCATGCAAGCGACGACGCGCGAAACCCACTCTAAGTGCCCAAAAAACCAGCGCCCCTTCACTCCAGCTCAGACACCGCCAGACGAATCACCCCTGCCGCCTTCTGCTCCGGCAGCGCCAGCACCTTCGCCCACATATCCTGCACCATATCGCAGGAGAGCTTCTCTTTGCCCGCCGCCTTCTCCGGCATCTGCAACAGCTGGATGTCCTCGCCGTACTTATCGGCAAGTGCCTTCATAATCGGCCGCACATCCTCGACGGCAGCCTCGCGCTCGGCCGGGGTCACGGTGTGGCGGTTTTTGCCGTAGGCCGCGCGCATCATGTCGGCGTCGGCCTGCATGCGCCGCGCCATCAGGTCTTTATCCAGCATGCGCATCGGGTTGATGCCGCCCTTCACCATCGGGTAGAGGAAGCGGAAGCAGGCGTCGTCGCTCACCTTCTGGATGGCGGCGGTCTGCTCCATGTTGATGGTCATGTAGTTCACCACGTTGGCGTCCGGGGCGTTTTGCAGGCGCGTCATCTGTAAATGCAGGATCTGCGGCTGGATGGTGTCGATAATGTGCTGCTCCGGCTCGCCGGCCTTTTGCAGGGCGGCCATCTGGTCGAGGATGCGCTGATGCAGCGCGGGCTCCTGCTCCTTAATCACCTGCCAGGCGGGCATCGCGTTAAGAGCGGTATCAATTTGCGCTTCCGGAGCGCGCTGCCTGTCGAAGAAGACCCAGAACGCCACGGCGGCAGCCGCGACAACAACAATGACCGTACTGATCCACGTTTTTTTCATCTCGCATCCTTATCCTTGCGTTATGCCGGTTTACACCGGCACGCCGCTGTGGAAGCGAAACTCGTGGTCCGGTGTCGAGATAAGTGTGGCTTCAATTTCGCCAAAATGCTGTATGCGCGGTGAGATATCGTCGTCGCTTACCTGCCGGGCCAGCGCCAGGTAGTCCTGATAGTGGCGCGCTTCCGAGCGCAGCAGCGAGAGATAGAACTTCTGCAAATCATCGTCGAGGAACGGGGCCAGCGCGGCGAAGCGTTCGCAGGAGCGGGCTTCGATGTAGGCGCTGCAGATGAGCTTGTCGATCAGCGTCAGCGGTTCGTGAGTGCGCACTTCCTTCAGCATCCCTTTGGCGTAGCGGCTGGCGGTGATTTTGACGTACGGAATGTCTCGGGCCAGCATCGCTTCGCGCACCTGCCAGAAGTGGTGCAGCTCCTCTTTAATCAGCAGCACCATGCTGTCGATGAGCGCCTGGCCCCACGGGTCGTCGGTTTTGGGCATTACGCTTTTGCCAATCTGCTTATGCAGGGCGATGAAGTCCGGCTCCGGGCCGTCGCGGAAGGTGAACTGTTCGTAGGGCTTGAGCCACTCGAGCAGCGCGTCGGCACCGCTTTCGTCGGCGACGTATTTACGCACCAGCAGCAGCGCGGTCTGGGCGGCCTTGAGCTCGCACACCATGTGGTCGGTGAGCAGCAGCGGCAGGTTTGCCGGGTCGCGGGCTTTATCAATCCATGCTTGCGGGGTCGGGCACAGGAGGAAGTTGAGTACGGGGGCGAGTATCTGCGGGTAATCCATGGTTCTGCCTTGAAAAAAGCGGTGGCGCGCGCCACCGCCTGAATCACTTAGTGACGCACGCCGTCGTCGTCTTCGTCGACGTAATCTTCGTCGTCGCCTTCTTCGCCGTCTTCACCGTTTGGATCTTCGAAGTAGGTTCCCCAGCCGTCGTATTCCACCTCAAACTTCTCGGCCAGGTTCATCAGCTGTTCTACCTGCGCGTCGATCAGCTCCGCCTTCAGCGCGCCTTCGCTCAGGATGTCGCAGCAAATGACGGTGTCGCCCTCTTCCACTTCCAGCTCTTCCGGCTCGGTCACTTCGTAACCCAGCTTGAAGGCTTCTACGGCCATTTTTTCCAGCGCGTCGAAATCATCCGCAGAGAAATGGTGCTCGATGGTGTACAGCGCGTCCGGATCGCTACCGTCTTCCAGCAGTTCTTCAATAATCAGACGCGTCTCTTCGCGTTGCTCTTCCAGTAATTCCGGGTTTGCCATGGCTCAATCCTCTTTAAAGTGCGGCAGATACTTCTATTTTCACACACGGACGGGTTTGCCTCCACCTTTGTTGGAAAGATTTGTGAAACGGGGTTGCAAATGAATAATTACACATATAAAGTGAATTTTAATTCAATAAGTGGCGTTCGCCATGTGAGGATAAAATGTCTGATCTGTACAAGAAACACTTTCTGAAATTGCTCGACTTTACCCCTGCACAGTTCACTTCTCTGCTGACCCTTGCCGCACAGCTCAAGGCCGATAAAAAAAAGGGCAAGGAAGTACAGAAGCTTACCGGTAAGAACATCGCGCTCATCTTCGAAAAAGACTCGACCCGTACCCGTTGCTCTTTCGAAGTTGCCGCATTTGACCAGGGCGCACGCGTCACGTATTTAGGACCGAGCGGCAGCCAGATTGGGCATAAAGAGTCAATTAAGGACACCGCGCGCGTGCTCGGGCGGATGTACGACGGCATTCAGTATCGCGGCCACGGCCAGGAAGTGGTCGAAACGCTGGCGCAGTATGCGGGCGTGCCGGTGTGGAACGGGCTGACCAACGAGTTCCACCCGACCCAGCTGCTGGCGGACCTGCTGACCATGCAGGAGCACCTGCCGGGCAAGGCGTTTAACGAGATGACGCTGGTCTACGCGGGCGACGCGCGCAACAACATGGGCAACTCGATGCTGGAAGCGGCGGCGCTGACCGGGCTGGATCTGCGCCTGGTGGCCCCGAAGGCCTGCTGGCCGGAAGAGAGCCTGGTGGCGGAGTGCAGCGCGCTGGCGGAGAAGCACGGCGGCAAAATCACCCTGACGGAAGACGTGGCGGCGGGCGTGAAGGGCGCGGACTTTATCTATACCGACGTGTGGGTGTCGATGGGCGAAGCCAAAGAGAAGTGGGCAGAGCGGATTGCGCTGCTGCGGGGGTATCAGGTGAACGCGCAGATGATGGCGCTCACCGGCAACCCGAACGTGAAGTTCCTGCACTGTCTGCCCGCGTTCCATGACGACCAGACCACGCTCGGCAAGCAGATGGCGAAGGAGTTCGATCTGCACGGCGGGATGGAGGTGACGGACGAGGTGTTTGAGTCGGCGGCGAGCATCGTGTTCGATCAGGCTGAAAACCGGATGCATACGATTAAGGCGGTGATGGTGGCGACGCTTGGGGAGTGATTGGGTCCTCTGCGGTCTGGTGCCCTCACCCCGTCCCTCTCCCACAGGGAGAGGGAGAAAACCCTAAAAACGACAATAGCGTTATGGTCTGGCAGAAAAATATTTTTACTGCCGCTTTCTCAGCCAGGCATTAACCATAATAAGTATTTATGTTTTTATTAACCATTATTTATTGAGTAGATAATGGTTAATATCAGGTCATTATCAATTACAAAACACCGTATATTATCGGCGTAATATTTCCTTATTGCTGCATTTCGTTAATAAGGATTATTTATGTCATGGAATAAGCATGAAGCTGTGTCATACGCCCGTAGCCACGCACTAACCCATACTGGACACTATTGCGCTCGCGCAATCGCCGCCGCCATTCGAGCCGGAGGGCTTAAAATCGAAGGGGCAAACGCTAAGGATTTCTGGCGTTCTCTTGAAAAAGCAGGGTTCACAAAAGTCTATGGCACTCCCATAGAGGGGGATATCGCGGTGATTGATGCCTTGCCCGGCCCGAATCAGTACGGGCATGTCTGTATTTACGATGGCGCTGGAACCTGGTATTCAGATTTTAAACAGAGAACAATGTACCCGGGGCCAACGTATCGCCAACTCCAGCCAGCCGTCACCTTATACAGGCATTATTAATATGAATAAGCTCATCTTAATTGTATTATTCAGCACAGCAGCATTGGGGGCCGAAGATTTTCAGATACCGATGCAGCGCGCCCTTGAATTCAATCGCTGGTACGTCAAACAGGTGAACAACGATCATTATCCTATCCAGGAGGGAAATGAAATCGATAAGTTCGTTACGGCCAGTACCATGAAAAAATTACGTCATGCAGACGATCCCCGTTATGCCGATGCTGAATTTTACGAGGCTGATTTTTTTATGAAATCGCAGTATATCGGCGAGGACTGGGCTGAGAATGTGGCTATTGATTCGTATGATTCAGACCCGGTCTGTGTAAACGTGAATATCACGTTCGGCAAAAAGACCCAGCACACAGTTATTGATTGCATGGTTAAAGAAGATGGGATCTGGAAAATTCAGTCTGTCGCTGCACGGGATAATAATTGATTCCCCCGCTAACAATAATGTAGCCGGATGGCGCTGCGCTTACCCGGCCTACAAAACCCGTAGGCCCGTGCAAGCGTAGCGCCGCCGGGCAAATCAGGCGACGATGCGGCCTGATGCCCTTTCTCCCACAACCCGCTCTACTCAATTGATTTTTCACCCCGAAAAAGGTACGTTTTCGCCTTAATTCCAGCGTGGACATGCCAGCATTATGCCGATTATTCAGTCTGTTGAACGTGCGTTGCAAATCCTCGACCTGTTTAACGAGCAGGCCACCGAGCTTAAGATCACCGACATCAGCAAACTGATGGGGCTGAGCAAGAGTACCCTCCACTCGCTGCTGAAAACCCTGCAGCTTCACGGCTATATCGATCAGAACCCGGAGAACGGCAAATATCGCCTCGGCATGAAGCTGGTCGAGCGCGGTCATTTTGTCGTGGGCTCAATCGATATTCGCCAGAAGGCGAAAGGCTGGCTGACGGAGCTGTCCCAGCGTACCGGGCAGACCACCCATCTGGGGATCCTGGACGGGCGTGAAGGGGTCTATATCGAGAAGATTGAAGGCAAGCTGGCCGCCATCGCCTATTCGCGCATCGGCCGCCGCCTGCCGGTTCACGCCACCGCCATCGGCAAAGTGTTGATTGCCTGGCTGGGCGAGGCCGAGCTTAACGCCCTGCTGGAGGGCTATCAGTACACCACCTTTACACCCGCTACCCTCGCCTCCCGCGAAGCGTTAATGACCGCCCTGGCGCAGACCCGCGAGCAGGGCTACGCCCTGGACAGCGAAGAGAACGAGCAGGGCGTGCGCTGCGTGGCGGTGCCGGTGTGGAACCACGAATCCCGCGTGATTGCCGCCCTGAGCCTGTCGACGCTCACCTCCCGCGTGGACGACGCCGAGCTGGCCCGCTTCCGCGAGGAGCTTCAGCAGGCCGGGCTCGAGCTCTCACGCGCGCTGGGCTATACCGGCTCGTAAGTGAAGTAGTCGAAGTCCGCGTGACAGCCGTCGCCGCTGATGTCCTCGCAGTGCAGCCCCACAAACGCGCCGGTAAAGAAGCCGCGCCCGCCGATGTAGTCATCCGACAGCTTCCACGCTTCATAGGTCACCTGCACGGCGTGCCACGTCTCACCGTCGAACGAGTAGCTGTAGCGGTAGACCAGCATATCCACGTCCACCCGCAGCCAGACGCTCTCCGCATGTTCCGGCACCGGAATGGGCTGCTCGTGCAGCGGCCACGACGGGACGTTGTGGTCGAGCTGGATCACCTTGATGGTTCTTCCCTGCCCCTCCTCGAAATCCACAAAGCAGTAGCTCCAGTTTTTGCTGTTGTAGTAGCAGGTCAGCCCCGCGCTCTGCTGGAAGTGGACCGGCGAGAACTGCATCCGCGTCTCGGCCCGGAAGGTGAAGTGCTGCCAGCGGCGCGCCACGGTCGACTGGGTAAAGGTCGAGTTGAGCGAGTCGTTGCCGTAGAGCCGTAAGTAACCCGGGCGGGCGGTGAGCGAGCCGAGGGTGTCATCGAACGGAATGCGCAGGGTCTGCAGCTCCGGGTCAAGCGTACTGCCGTCGAAGTCATCCCGCCAGTTACCCTGAGCGGCTGCGGGCTGTTCCACCACCTGCGGGCCTTTCACGGTCAGCTGCGCGTGCTTGCCGCCCTCCACGTACGGCCAGCCGTCGCGCCATTCAATGCGGGCGATGCCGGTCTCGCGCCCCAGCGGGCAGTAGCCGCGCCCGCCGGAGGCCAGCAGCGGCACGCCGGGCAGGCGCAGCGGGCGGCTGGTGAGGTAGGCCATATACCATTCTCCCGTATGGGTCTGCAGCAGCGAGCCGTGGCCGCTCTTTTGCAGCGGATTCTCCGGCAGGTGCCAGCTGGTCATCATCGTCACGTCCGGGTGCAGCTCGTACGGCCCGTCGATATTTTTGGAACGCAGTACCACGACCGCGTGCTCGTAGCTGGTGCCGCCCTCGGCAACCATCAGGTAGTAGCAGCCCGCGTGGCGATAAAGATGTGCCCCTTCGGTGTAGCAGAGCGGCGTACCGGTAAACAGCGTTTTGCGCTCGGGCGAGAGCGTGCCGGTCTGCGGGTCAAACTCCTGCATCACGATGGTGTTGTGCGGGTTGCTGTGGTGACGCGGCCCCCACGGACGGTAGAGGTAGTATTTGCGGCCATCGTCGTCGTGGAAAAGGGACGGATCGAACCCACCGTTGCCCATCGGAATCGGCTCGCTCCACGGCCCTTCAATGGACGGCGCGGTGACGAGGAAGTTGCGGCCGTTTTTCCACGGCGAGTCGACAATCTTTACGTCGGTATAGAGCAGCCAGAATTTGCCGTCGGCGTAGCTCAGGCAAGGCGCCCAGATGCCGCCTGAGTCCGGATTGCCCTTCATGTCCAGCATCGACACGCGGTCCAGCGGCGTGCTGACCAGCGACCAGTTTTTCAGGTCGCGGGAGTGATAGATGCGCACGCCCGGGAACCACTCGAAGGTCGAGGTGGCGATGTAGTAGTCCTCGCCCTGACGGCAGAGGGACGGGTCCGGGTTGAAGCCAGTCAGGATCGGGTTAGTGATTTCCATGTTGCCTCCGGTTAATGCGATGCGGCTGTCGCGGCGTCGGGTACGGCCTCGCCCTGCGCCGCGCGGTGTTTGATCAGCTGCTGGCTGATGGCCTCCACGCGGTCGTCGGTGAGCTTATAGAACGACAGCATGATGAACATGCCCGCGTAGAGCACCACCGGCACCACGCAGAACAGAATTTTGATGGTGGTGAGCACCTCCACCGGCTGCACGCTGCTGCTGGCGGAGTAGTTCACCCAGGCCAGGATCCAGCCCACCACCGCCCCGCCAATCGCCAGGCCAATCTTCAGGCTGAACAGATAGGTGGAGAACACCAGCCCGTCGAGGCGACGCCCGCTGCGGCTCTCCTCGTAATCCACCACGTCGGAGGCCATCAGCCACTGTAGCGGCGTGGTGGTGTTGAAGACGAACAGGAACAGGATGTTGAGGGCGAAAATCAGGGCAATATGCTCTGCTGGCGTAAAGAAAATCAGCAGGCTGATGAGCGAGTAAGCGACGATGATCCACTTGAAGGCGGTGACGCGGTCGAAGCGGCCCAGCAGTCGGGACGAGCAGAGCGAGCCGAACATGGTGGCGAGGCTGCCGTAGAGTAAGAACTGGGTCGCCATCTCCGGATGATCCATCACGTATTTCACGAAGTAGAGCGTCGCCCCGCCGCGCACCACGTTGGAGCAGGTCGCCATCATCTTGAACGCGCACATGATGCGCCACTGGCCGTTGCCGAGCAGCAGCCTGAGATCTTTCGCCACCGACGAACCCGGCTGCACCTCAAAGGTGTAGCGCTCTTTGGTGGTAAAGAAGCAGACGTAGAGCAGCACCACGCCGGTCAGCCCGAGCACGCACATGGCGCCGAAATAGCCCACCTGCTCGTCCCCCTTGCCGATGATGCTGACCAGCGGCAGCGCGATGCCGCTGATGGCGAGCGAGCCCGCCGCGGCGAGGAAGAAGCGCCAGGACTGCAGGGCGTGACGCTCTTTCGGGTCGGCGGTGATGACGCCGGGCATGGCGCAGTAGGGCACGTTAACGAAGGTGTAGACCAGGGTCAGGAGAATGTAGGTCGCGCAGGCGTAGATGATTTTGCCCTGCGCGGAGAAGTCCGGCGTGTAGAAGGTCAGCATGCAGACGATGCCAAACGGGATGGCGCCCCACAGCAGGAACGGGCGGAACTGGCCGTGCCGCGTGCGGGTGCGGTCTACCAGCAGCCCCATCAGCGGGTCGGTCACGGCGTCGAGCACGCGGGAGACTAAAAACAGCGTGCCCATAATGCCCGCGGAGAGACCAAACACGTCGGTGTAGAAATAGGCCAGCAGGAACATCGTGGCCTGCCAGACGAAGCCGCAGGCGGTGTCACCCAGCCCGTAGCCAATTTTGTCTTTCATGGTTAATTGCGTCATCAGAATTACACCCTTTGGTAGTGTGCTGAATTACAACATCGTGTTAATGGAGTGTAATGAGCTGTTCAATTAACCAGCAATGGTCATATCTTATTTCTGAATTACGTTATTTTGCTTTTGTGACGCCAGCGATATATCGCAACGTATTGTTTAAATTAATAAATTAAAGATGCGTAAAAGCCGCCCACGGAATATATTCCGTAGACGATAATCACGTGAAAAATAATTAAATGCCGAGCGCTTTTTTACCGGCGTTAATTACCTCAATAATTTTATCGGTGTCATAAATACAGCCTTTCCAGGTGCCGCCGCTCACCGACTGCAATGCCGCCCACAGCCGGGTATCGTCCGGCAAAAAGTCGTGGGCGTGCAGTTCCGGGTGCGTCTGCCGCCCTGCCAGCTCGCGCGCGCCCTCTTCCGGCGTCAGCGGGTTATCCGCGGTGCCGATGAAGTTCACGCTGCCTGTTAATGTCAGGCGGTCGACGGCAATCTCGATGATATCGTTGTCGCGCAGCTTGCCAATCGGCCCGCCCGCCAGCGCCTCCGGCGACACGTGCCCGAAGCAGGCGCCCGTCGATACGCCCGAGAAGCGCGCATCGGTGATTAACGACACCGTCTTGCCCCACGAGATATGCTTCAGCGCGGAGGTAAGCTGGTAGGTCTCTTCCATACCGGTGCCGGACGGACCGCCGCCGATCACCACCATGATATCCCCCTGCGCAATCTCTTCCCGCTTGATGGCCTTGATGGCCTGCGCTTCCGAGACAAACACTCGCACCCGGCCAGTGTGGCGGTAAACGCCATCGTCATCCACCACCGACGGGTCGATCGCCGTGGCCTTGATCACCGACCCTTCCGGCGCGATGTTGCCCGTCGGGAAGCAGACCGTCGAGGTCAGCCCTTTCGCTTTGGCCTTCTCCGGCGGCAGGATCACGTCATCCGGCTCCACGCCGTCCTGCTCGCGCAGGCACTGGCGGAAGCGCTTACGGCGCTCGGACGTCTGCCACCAGTCGAGGTTCTCGCCCACCGTCTGGCCGGTGACGGTCATGGCGTCCAGATGCAGCAGGCCGAGATCGCGCAGGTGGAGCATCACCTCCGGCACGCCACCCGCGAGGAACGCGCGTACGGTCGGGTGATAGTCCGGTCCGTTGGGCAGCACGCTCACCAGGCGCGGCACCTTACGGTTGACGCGCGTCCAGTGCTCTACGTCCGGAATAGTGCAGCCCGCCGCGTGGGCGATGGCCGGGATGTGCAGCAGTAAGTTCGTTGAACCGCCGAACGCCGCGTGGATCACCATGCCGTTTTCGATGGCTTTATCGGTGAGGATATCGCGCGTGGTGATGCCGCGGTTATCCAGCTCGCTCACCGCCCGCGCCGACTGGCGGGCGATCTCCAGCCACACCGCCTGCCCGGACGGCGCCAGCGCGGAGTGCGGCAGCGCCAGCCCCAGCGCTTCCGCCACCACCTGCGAGGTGCCCGCCGTGCCGAGGAACTGGCAGCCGCCACCCGGCGACGCGCAGGCGCGACAGCCGAGCTCGGCGGCCTCCTGTAATGAGAGCTCGTGGTTGGCAAAGCGCGCGCCGATGGTCTGCACCTTGCCCGCATCTTCCCCCACGGTCGGCGGCAGCGTCGCCCCGCCCGGCACCAGAATGGTCGGCAGATCGTGCATGGAGGCCAGCGCAATCATGGTGGCGGGCAGCCCTTTATCGCAGGTGGCCACGCCGATCACCGCCCGGCGCGTCGGCAGGGAGCGGATCAGACGGCGAAACACGATCGCCGCGTCGTTACGATACGGCAGGGAGTCGAACATGCCGTACGTGCCTTGCGAGCGCCCGTCGCACGGATCGCTGACGAAGGCCGCAAACGGGATCCCGCCGTTGCGGGTGATCTCCTTCGCCGCCGCCTGCATCTGCATGCCGATTTCCCAGTGTCCGGTGTGGTAGCCCAGCGCAACCGGGCGTCCGTCCCCGGCGCGAATACCGCCCTGGGTACCGATAATCAGCACCTCTTTGCCGGTCAGCTTGTTGGCGTCCCAGCCCATCCCGGTGTTCTGCGTCATGCCGAACAGGTTGCCGCTGGGGGATTCCATCAGCATCTGCGGGGTCAGCGGCAGCGCGCCCTGCGGCCCCGCCGCGTGGGTAATCACCGCATAAAACGCATCGTCCTGTGGGGTGAAAATTTTCTCAATGGTCATCGTTATCGTCCGGCTCAGCAGAGCTTGAGCTGTTGCAGCAGGGTTTTCAGCTGCGCCTTACGCGGCTCGTCCAGCGGCGTGGCGGGCGGCAGCACGTGCGTGGAGACAGGACGACCACAAAGCACGATCGCCTCTTTAATGACGTTCACAAACGGCGTATCCAGCTGATACATCTGCGGGATTTGCAGCAGGATCTGATGATACTCAGCCGCTTTCGCCACGTCTTTATCCCGCCAGGCTTTCAGAAGATTCACCGACACCTGCGGGGCAAAGTTGCCGCTGGCCGAAATCGCCCCGTCGCCGCCGAGCAGCAGGGTATTAAACAGATGATCGTCGTAGCCGCACAGCACGGTGAAGTGCGGATGAGCGGCTTTAACGGTGAGGATCATGCTGCGCAGGTGGGCGACGGAGTCGATGGTGTCTTTGATGCCGATAATATTGCTGCGCGAATCGGCAAGGGTTTTCACCAGCGCCGGAGTCAGATCCTGCCCGGTCAGCGCCGGGAAGTTATAGAGCATCACCGGCAGGGTGACGCTGTCGGCCACCTGTTCGAAATAGCGGATCAGGTTCGCTTCCGACACCTTCCAGTAGTAGGGGTTGATCACCACGATGCCGTCCGCGCCCGCCTGCTGCGCGTGCTGGCTGAGTTCAATGGTTTCCCGGGCGTTGGTGCCGCCGGTGCCGATCAGCACCGGCACACGACGATCGACATGACCGATGGCAAAGCGGGCAATGGTTTTACGCTCTTCGGCGCTGAGCTGGGAGAACTCGCCGCCGCTGCCCAGGAAGAACAGGCCGTCAACGCCTGCTTTGATGAGATCGTCGATCAGCGCGGCGGTGCCCTGCTCATCAAGCTGGCCGTCGGCGGTAAAAATGGTGGAGACAGGGGGAATGATTCCCGTGAACAACGCGGACTGCGGCATGAGATCTCCTTGTTGAATCATTTTGTTCTACATTATAGAACAGCGTTCATTAATTTAACGATCATACTATGACGCAGAAAAAGGGGAGGTAAATGGGAGATGAGGAGGGAGTGCGGGAAGTTTAAGCTGGATCACATTATGCGTGGGTGCGGTCTGGTGCCCCAGCCCTCTCCCTGCGGGAGAGGGCTGGGGTGAGGGGAAATTACTCCACCAGCATTTTAACAACCACTTTTCTGACCTTAGCAGGCTCCCCCACCGCGCACAGCGGCTTATGCACTTCACCCGGCCAGAACACCACAAAATCCCCTTCGCTCAGCACCACGGTTTTCTCCTGCTCGCCTTCCGGCAGGAACGCGATGTCTTTATCCGCCAGCCAGTCGGTGTCCGGCGTGCCGTGCGGCAGGGTGCTGAACGTCATCCCTTCCTGGCCCTTCAGCACAATCTGGATATCCAGATAGCGCGCGTGGTACTCGGCGCGGCGCTCGGCGAACGGCTGGGTCATGTCTTCTGACACAAGATAAAACAGGCTGTTGCCGTTGATGTCATGCTTGCCGAGCGGCGTGGCGTCGGTGACGTGGGCTTTAACGTGCTCAATGGCCTGGCGCAGCGCGTCAGGCAGCCAGGACTGCAGATGGTGGATGTTGCCGATAATCATGGGAAACCTCTCGATGTAAAACAACGTTTCATTTTTT
>NZ_JADBQM010000003.1:2381-5147 GCF_014895895.1 Enterobacter cloacae complex sp. P14RS | reverse complement strand
CGGATTTATGCACCGGCTTACTACTTAATTTGATGCCTGGCAGTTCCCTACTCTCACATGGGGAGACCCCACACTACCATCGGCGCTACGGCGTTTCACTTCTGAGTTCGGCATGGGGTCAGGTGGGACCACCGCGCTAAAGCCGCCAGGCAAATTCTGTTAATCTGTATCAGGCTGAAAATCGTCTCTCTCACCGCCAAAACAGCTTCGGCGTTGTAAGGTTAAGCCTCACGGTTCATTAGTACCGGTTAGCTCAACGCATCGCTGCGCTTACACACCCGGCCTATCAACGTCGTCGTCTTCAACGTTCCTTCAGGAGACTTAAAGTCTCAGGGAGAACTCATCTCGGGGCAAGTTTCGTGCTTAGATGCTTTCAGCACTTATCTCTTCCGCATTTAGCTACCGGGCAGTGCCATTGGCATGACAACCCGAACACCAGTGATGCGTCCACTCCGGTCCTCTCGTACTAGGAGCAGCCCCCCTCAATTCTCCAGCGCCCACGGCAGATAGGGACCGAACTGTCTCACGACGTTCTAAACCCAGCTCGCGTACCACTTTAAATGGCGAACAGCCATACCCTTGGGACCTACTTCAGCCCCAGGATGTGATGAGCCGACATCGAGGTGCCAAACACCGCCGTCGATATGAACTCTTGGGCGGTATCAGCCTGTTATCCCCGGAGTACCTTTTATCCGTTGAGCGATGGCCCTTCCATTCAGAACCACCGGATCACTATGACCTGCTTTCGCACCTGCTCGAGCCGTCACTCTCGCAGTCAAGCTAGCTTATGCCATTGCACTAACCTCCTGATGTCCGACCAGGATTAGCTAACCTTCGTGCTCCTCCGTTACTCTTTGGGAGGAGACCGCCCCAGTCAAACTACCCACCAGACACTGTCCGCAACCCGGATCACGGGTCCACGTTAGAACACCAGCCATTAAAGGGTGGTATTTCAAGGACGGCTCCACGCAGACTGGCGTCCACGCTTCAAAGCCTCCCACCTATCCTACACATCAAGGACCAGTGTTCAGTGTCAAGCTATAGTAAAGGTTCACGGGGTCTTTCCGTCTTGCCGCGGGTACACTGCATCTTCACAGCGAGTTCAATTTCACTGAGTCTCGGGTGGAGACAGCCTGGCCATCATTACGCCATTCGTGCAGGTCGGAACTTACCCGACAAGGAATTTCGCTACCTTAGGACCGTTATAGTTACGGCCGCCGTTTACCGGGGCTTCGATCAAGAGCTTCGCGTTGCCGCTAACCCCATCAATTAACCTTCCGGCACCGGGCAGGCGTCACACCGTATACGTCCACTTTCGTGTTTGCACAGTGCTGTGTTTTTAATAAACAGTTGCAGCCAGCTGGTATCTTCGACTGATTTCAGCTCCGTCCGCAGGGACTTCACCTACATATCAGCGTGCCTTCTCCCGAAGTTACGGCACCATTTTGCCTAGTTCCTTCACCCGAGTTCTCTCAAGCGCCTTGGTATTCTCTACCTGACCACCTGTGTCGGTTTGGGGTACGATTTCGTGTTACCTGATGCTTAGAGGCTTTTCCTGGAAGCAGGGCATTTATCACTTCAGCACCGTAGTGCCTCGTCATCACGCCTCAGTGTTAAAGTGAACCGGATTTGCCTGGAACACACACCTACACGCTTAAACCGGGACAACCGTCGCCCGGCTGACATAGCCTTCTCCGTCCCCCCTTCGCAGTAACACCAAGTACAGGAATATTAACCTGTTTCCCATCGACTACGCCTTTCGGCCTCGCCTTAGGGGTCGACTCACCCTGCCCCGATTAACGTTGGACAGGAACCCTTGGTCTTCCGGCGAGCGGGCTTTTCACCCGCTTTATCGTTACTTATGTCAGCATTCGCACTTCTGATACCTCCAGCATGCCTCACAGCACACCTTCAACGGCTTACAGAACGCTCCCCTACCCAACAACGCATAAGCGTCGCTGCCGCAGCTTCGGTGCATGGTTTAGCCCCGTTACATCTTCCGCGCAGGCCGACTCGACCAGTGAGCTATTACGCTTTCTTTAAATGATGGCTGCTTCTAAGCCAACATCCTGGCTGTCTGTGCCTTCCCACATCGTTTCCCACTTAACCATGACTTTGGGACCTTAGCTGGCGGTCTGGGTTGTTTCCCTCTTCACGACGGACGTTAGCACCCGCCGTGTGTCTCCCGTGATAACATTCTTCGGTATTCGTAGTTTGCATCGGGTTGGTAAGCCGGGATGGCCCCCTAGCCGAAACAGTGCTCTACCCCCGAAGATGAGTTCACGAGGCGCTACCTAAATAGCTTTCGGGGAGAACCAGCTATCTCCCGGTTTGATTGGCCTTTCACCCCCAGCCACAGGTCATCCGCTAATTTTTCAACATTAGTCGGTTCGGTCCTCCAGTTAGTGTTACCCAACCTTCAACCTGCCCATGGCTAGATCACCGGGTTTCGGGTCTATACCCTGCAACTTAACGCCCAGTTAAGACTCGGTTTCCCTGCGGCTCCCCTATACGGTTAACCTTGCTACAGAATATAAGTCGCTGACCCATTATACAAAAGGTACGCAGTCACACCACGAAGGTGCTCCCACTGCTTGTACGTACACGGTTTCAGGTTCTTTTTCACTCCCCTCGCCGGGGTTCTTTTCGCCTTTCCCTCACGGTACTGGTTCACTATCGGTCAGTCAGGAGTATTTAGCCTTGGAGGATGGTCCCCCCATATTCAGACAGGATACCACGTGTCCCGCCCTACTCTTCGAGTTCACA
>NZ_JADBQM010000003.1:1905-2317 GCF_014895895.1 Enterobacter cloacae complex sp. P14RS | reverse complement strand
TTCCACTAACACACAAGCTGATTCAGACTCCGGGCTGCTCCCCGTTCGCTCGCCGCTACTGGGGGAATCTCGGTTGATTTCTTTTCCTCGGGGTACTTAGATGTTTCAGTTCCCCCGGTTCGCCTCGTTAACCTATGTATTCAGTTAACGATAGTGTGTCGAAACACACTGGGTTTCCCCATTCGGACATCGACGGGTCAAAGGTTCATATCACCTCGCCGTCGCTTTTCGCAGATTAGCACGTCCTTCATCGCCTCTGACTGCCAGGGCATCCACCGTGTACGCTTAGTCGCTTAACCTCACAACCCGAAGATGTTTCACTTCATGATTGCGAAAATTTGAGAGACTCGAACACACCATTAAAGATGTGTCGTTTCAATTTTCAGCTTGATCCAGATTTTTAAAGAGCAAA
>NZ_JADBQM010000003.1:0-1757 GCF_014895895.1 Enterobacter cloacae complex sp. P14RS | reverse complement strand
CAAAGGCAGGTTCTTTAAGGTAAGGAGGTGATCCAACCGCAGGTTCCCCTACGGTTACCTTGTTACGACTTCACCCCAGTCATGAATCACAAAGTGGTAAGCGCCCTCCCGAAGGTTAAGCTACCTACTTCTTTTGCAACCCACTCCCATGGTGTGACGGGCGGTGTGTACAAGGCCCGGGAACGTATTCACCGTGGCATTCTGATCCACGATTACTAGCGATTCCGACTTCATGGAGTCGAGTTGCAGACTCCAATCCGGACTACGACGCACTTTATGAGGTCCGCTTGCTCTCGCGAGGTCGCTTCTCTTTGTATGCGCCATTGTAGCACGTGTGTAGCCCTACTCGTAAGGGCCATGATGACTTGACGTCATCCCCACCTTCCTCCAGTTTATCACTGGCAGTCTCCTTTGAGTTCCCGGCCTAACCGCTGGCAACAAAGGATAAGGGTTGCGCTCGTTGCGGGACTTAACCCAACATTTCACAACACGAGCTGACGACAGCCATGCAGCACCTGTCTCAGAGTTCCCGAAGGCACCAAAGCATCTCTGCTAAGTTCTCTGGATGTCAAGAGTAGGTAAGGTTCTTCGCGTTGCATCGAATTAAACCACATGCTCCACCGCTTGTGCGGGCCCCCGTCAATTCATTTGAGTTTTAACCTTGCGGCCGTACTCCCCAGGCGGTCGACTTAACGCGTTAGCTCCGGAAGCCACGCCTCAAGGGCACAACCTCCAAGTCGACATCGTTTACGGCGTGGACTACCAGGGTATCTAATCCTGTTTGCTCCCCACGCTTTCGCACCTGAGCGTCAGTCTTTGTCCAGGGGGCCGCCTTCGCCACCGGTATTCCTCCAGATCTCTACGCATTTCACCGCTACACCTGGAATTCTACCCCCCTCTACAAGACTCTAGCCTGCCAGTTTCGAATGCAGTTCCCAGGTTGAGCCCGGGGATTTCACATCCGACTTGACAGACCGCCTGCGTGCGCTTTACGCCCAGTAATTCCGATTAACGCTTGCACCCTCCGTATTACCGCGGCTGCTGGCACGGAGTTAGCCGGTGCTTCTTCTGCGGGTAACGTCAATTGCTGAGGTTATTAACCTCAACACCTTCCTCCCCGCTGAAAGTACTTTACAACCCGAAGGCCTTCTTCATACACGCGGCATGGCTGCATCAGGCTTGCGCCCATTGTGCAATATTCCCCACTGCTGCCTCCCGTAGGAGTCTGGACCGTGTCTCAGTTCCAGTGTGGCTGGTCATCCTCTCAGACCAGCTAGGGATCGTCGCCTAGGTGAGCCGTTACCCCACCTACTAGCTAATCCCATCTGGGCACATCTGATGGCAAGAGGCCCGAAGGTCCCCCTCTTTGGTCTTGCGACGTTATGCGGTATTAGCTACCGTTTCCAGTAGTTATCCCCCTCCATCAGGCAGTTTCCCAGACATTACTCACCCGTCCGCCACTCGTCACCCGAGAGCAAGCTCTCTGTGCTACCGTTCGACTTGCATGTGTTAGGCCTGCCGCCAGCGTTCAATCTGAGCCATGATCAAACTCTTCAATTTAAGTTTGATGCTCGTGAATTAAACTTCGTAATGAATTACGTATGTTCACTCAGAGACTTGGTATTCATTTTTCGTCCGAGGACGTTAAGAATCCATGTCACTTTGAGTGCCCACACAGATTGTCTGATAAATTGTTAAAGAGCAGTGCAACGCGGCTTTCGCTCACCGTTTCGAGGTGGAGTATATTACGCTTTACT
>NZ_JADBQM010000029.1:0-52874 GCF_014895895.1 Enterobacter cloacae complex sp. P14RS | reverse complement strand
GTCTTTTCTCCATGGTTTTTCATGGGTTTTAAAGCAAGTGCCAATAAATATCAGTTATATATCACTAATGTTCTGAGGGGAAATTCAAAAATAAACAAAATTTCTTTTTACTCTTCCTTTTCCATCTGATATCACTTCTCCCTCATACTTGTCTGAGCCATGACCGCTGTAGTCTATAATGGCTATTACCCAATGCTAAAAGGTGGTGTCATGAATATTTTACCTCCCGTTCGGCCTGAACAATCTATTGAACGTCTTACTGCCATCCTTGAGCCGATCGCGGAAAAAGTGAAGCTCGTGCCGCGTAAGCGGATCACCTGGAAACATAAAGGCCACCAGCAAATGTATCTTTTTCAAGAGGGTGAGCTTTCTTTGCTGCGGGCATCTGATGGTCTGCTCCTGGTGACCGTTTTTGAGCCTCATCTGTTCGGCATTGCCGAGATGATTCAGCCGACACAGGGGCATATTTTACGTGCAGAAAGAGAGTCTATCATTTTACGTGCTGATGCAGATGAAGCAGCTACGCTATTTCGTCAACAGGGCGTCTGGGAAGATGTTGCGGCCTTGCTGTCGTATCATACGGCGTATCTCATTTATCGTGATGCGCAGGTCGTGCAGCAACGTACCTATTCCGTGATTCGTAGTTATTTGCAGGAAATGGTATTATTGCCCGAAGAGGCGCGTATGCGGACCAGCATTCTGGAATATATTCAGGACCGTACGCTTCTTTCACGCAGTAGTATTCTCAACGTATTATCAGCCCTTAAGCAAGGTCAATATATCGCATTTAAGCGCGGCGGGTATTTAATGGAGTTGGGAGATTTACCGGAGTCGTTTTAAAATTTAAAATTAAACAGAAAAATATTTCACGTTGTTCTCGTTTGTCGTTATCGTTTGCCCACTGAAACTATTCAACGGAGTAAACGGGATTTGTATGAAGAAGACACTTTTTGCATTAATTATTGCTAACGCATTCACAGCCACAACTGCATTTGCAGCTGCGGATACAGGTACATGGTACAGCGGGGCTAAATTCGGCTGGTCACACTATTTTGACGCCAGCACCGGTTCAAAAGCGAGCGATAATAACAGTGGCTCCAGCCAGTATAATATCGATCATGATAACGTCGGTGGCGGGGTTTACGCTGGCTATCAGATGACACCCTGGCTGGCAGTAGAAGGTGGTTACGATTATTTAGGAAATATGCAGATTAAAGGCAATCATAGTGCGGGCGCACAAATGAAAAGCCAGGGGCTGCAGATGTCCTTAAAAGCCAGCTATGCCGTGACCGACAGCTGGGATATCTATGGGCGCGCCGGTGCGATGGCATATCGGGCAGAATCTGATGTAAGTGGTCACAATCGTTTCGATACAGGCGTTCGCCCGCTTGCCGCGGTGGGGACAGAGTATGCGTTCAACAAAAATTTGGCTGGTCGCCTCGAATATCAATGGGTAAGCAATGTGGGTAATGCCAACCAGATTGGCGTCAGCAGCGACGTAAGCTCCGTAACAGCAGGCCTGACATGGCGATTTGGACAGCACGATTGATCGTTGTTAGCCTCTCAATGATAAAAGCCCGACTGCTTAGCAGTTGGGCTTTTTGGTATTTAAGTAACTAAAGGATCAAGAGCAAGTTTAATCTTTTGCAGGCCGGTAACGTTTTTGTCTTTCAGGTATTGCTGATTAATCATTTCAAGCTGTTCTAGTTTTGTCAGCGAGGCGTAGACCGGCTGAACGGGGCTATCTTCGGTAAAAATATCCTTCGCGGTAGCGTGCTGTAAATACTCTGATTTCAGTTGTGCCGATAATCTGTCTATCTGTACTTTATTCTCCTGATAAAGCGCTGCAATATGCGAGGCCGGAATGGAAGGCGGTTTATCTCCCGGTAGAACTAGCGGAACCTGCAGATGATGTATCTGTTCAACCTTATCCGGATGAGATGCGCTGCAGGCGGTAACTAAATTGAGGCTGAACAGCGCCAGTAATAATGACCGTGTCTTCATTGGACAACTCAGGGTTAATAAGCGGAACGGACATTATCGTAAACAACAGGAAGATCTTCAGAGTAAACTTGTTTAATTTTAAATAACTTAGCGGGTATGTTTAACAACGGCGTAGACATAAACGGTTGTTCACGCTGTTAAAGTAAAACAGGCTGCAGTACGCAGCCTTTTTTATCAGTTTTTCGGGAACACCCAAACATGCTTCTCCGGCAGCGAAAGATGGCAGTGCTGCGGATCCCGAACCTCATGCCCATATGCGCGAATGACAAAATCATCTCCCGGCGTGCGGAACAGGTACTCCCAGCGGTCGCCGAGATACATGCTGGTGAGCAGCGGCAGTTCAAGCTGATTTTCCCCTGGCCCCTCAACCACCGCCACGCGTTCGACCCGGATCACCGCCGTGGCGTCATTACCGCTCTGTACCCCTTCACCGGCCTGGCCCCACAGAACCCAGCCTTTCCCTTCGATACGCGCTCTGCCGTCGCGCACTTCGGTGACCTTGCCGTGCAGGCGGTTGTTGCTGCCCATAAACTCGGCGGTAAACAGCGTTTTTGGCGAGCCGTACATCTCCTGCGGCGTGCCCTGTTGCTCAATTTTGCCGTTGTTAAGCAGCAGGATGCGGTCGGATATGGACATCGCTTCGTTCTGGTCGTGCGTCACCATCAGCGCGGATAACCCGAGTTTGATAATCAGCTCGCGCAGGAACACGCGGGCCTCTTCGCGCAGCTTGGCGTCGAGGTTGGAAAGCGGCTCGTCCAGCAAAATCACCGGTGGGTTGTACACCAGCGCCCGGCCAATCGCCACGCGCTGCTGTTGCCCGCCGGAGAGCTGGTGCGGGTGACGTTTGCCAAGATGGCCCAGACCCAGCTGGTCCAGCACGTCCTGTACGCGCTGCTGGATCTCTTTGGCCGGAACTTTACGCAGCTTGAGCGGATAGGCCACGTTCTCAAACACGGTTTTGTGCGGCCACAGGGCATAGGACTGGAACACCAGCCCCAGGTTACGCTCTTCTGCCGGGATCTCACTGCGCGGCGTGCCGTCGTAAACTTTATTGTTGCCAATGACAATCGACCCCTGCGTCGGTTTTTCCAGACCCGCGACGGCACGCAGCAGGGTGGTTTTACCACTGCCGGAGGGGCCTAACAAGGAGACCACTTCGCCGCGCTTCAGGTTCATGGAGACACCTTTTAAAACAGGATTGTCGCCGTAGGTTAAGTGCAGATCGTCAACCGCTAATTCAATCATGTATTTTCACTCCGAAACGAAGGGCAATGCCCAGACCTACCACGACCAGCAGGATGTTAATGAAAGAGAGCGCCGCCACGATATCAATGGCACCCGCGGCCCAGAGGGAAACCAGCATTGAACCGATGGTCTCCGTGCCGGGGGAAAGCAGATACACACCCGTTGAGTATTCGCGCTCAAAGATCAGAAACATCAGCAGCCACGAACCAATAAGACCGTAGCGGGAGAGGGGAATGGTCACATGGCGGGTGATCTGCCCGCGCGTCGCCCCGGTGCTGCGCGCGGCTTCTTCAAGCTCTGGCCCCACCTGCAGCAGCGTGGAAGAGATAAGCCTCAGCCCGTAAGCCATCCACACCACGGTATAGGCCAGCCAGACGCTGAAAATGGTGCTGCGCAGCGAACGCAGCCAGACGATGACGTTCTCGCGCATCCAGTCGGTCCAGGCGAACCCGGAAAGCCAGCCGGATTTCAGCGAGTTGTCCAGCCACATCGGCAGGAACAGGAACACCCACAGGAACGCCAGACCGGCAAGCAGGCCAGGCACGGCGCGCGGCACCAGCACGCTGTAGTCCAGGAAGCGCGTGGTGTTATCCGGCTTACGGTGCATCGCAATCCCGACGAACAGGTAGCACGCCACGGCCAGCGCGCCGCCAATCACCCCAATTGCCATGGAGTTGACGATGGCGCGCAGCAGGTTGGGCTGTGCCCAGATGGTGCGGAAAGTGCTCAGCGAAAGCTCATCCCACAGCGAAACGCCCACACCCCAGTTGGAGATAAACGCGCGCAGCACCACGCCGAGCAGCGGCACGCCGATGGTGACGGTGAGCCAGAAGGCAACCACCGCCCCGGCAACCCAGCGCCATTTGCCCAGCGGTAACGCGCGAGCCTGGGAGGCTTTCCCTTTCATAGTGACGAAGCGGTTGGCGGTGCGCATCAGACGACGCTGGAGCATCACCAGCGGGATGGTGATGCAAATCAGCACCACGGCAACCGCCGCCATCAGGTGATAGGAAGGCGTGCCGAGCTTGTTCGTCAGCTGGTACAGGTAGGTTGCCAGCACCATATTGCCTTCCGGATCGCCGAGCACCAGCATCAGGCCAAATACTTCCAGCCCGAGGAAGAACAGCAGCACGATGGCGTACAGGATCGACGGGCGCACCATCGGCAGACTGACCGAGGTCATCACCTGCAGCGGAGAGGCACCCGCAATGCGCGCGGCTTCTTCCACATCAGAGCCGACGCTGCGCAGCGCGGATGAAATATAGAGATAGGCATGCGGCACGTGCGTCAGGCCAGCAATGACCACGATGCTCGACATATCGTAGATGTTCCACGGCACAAAGCCGATCAGCGCCTGCGCCCACAGGGACAGAAAGCCCACGGGACCAGCAGCCACCACATAGCCAAAGCCGAGCACCATCGGCGATACGAAAATGGGGACCAGGATCAGCGGTTCAATCAGGCGGCGGCCGGGCAGGTCGGTGCGAACCATCAGAAACGCCAGCACGCCACCCAGCGGAATGGCGATGATGACCAGCCCGAAGGCGAGAATAAAACCGCTTCTCAGGGCCTTATAGAAATCAGGGTCGGTGAAGATAAAGCCAAATGATTCAAGGCTCCACTCTTTTGCCGGAGAAAAGAACGGAGCGGACAGGAAGCTCTGTATCACGATAAATGACAGCGGCGTGTAGATAACCAGAGCGGTTATCAGCACGACGATGCCGCGCGGCAGGCTTTGCCACTTTCTGCGTAATGTATTCATGGGGTATCCCTGGTGTTGCAGCCCAATAAAACGAACTCAGTCGACAGGGAGCGCGACGGCGTGCGCCGCGCCCGAACGCTTATTTGGCGGCGGCTGCACGCCACTCTTTGATGTACTCCAGGCGTTTTTTCGGCTGCAGGTACTCCAGCAGCGTTTCATCAACCGGGATCGGCTTCAGCGCGTTACCGAGGATTTTGGTCAGGCCGTCAATATCATTTTTGCCTTCGATATCGTTACGGATGGAGGGGATGTCCGCCTGACTGGCCAGAATGCTTTGCCCTTTTTCAGACAGCACATAGTCAAGCCACAGTTTTGCCGCATTGCTGTTTTGCGCCTGCTGGCTGATGAACGACACGCGCGAGAGCACCAGCGTGTAATCTTTCGGGTACGAAATGCCGAGAGAAGGATCGTTCTTCGCACGGGCTTCAGCATAGGATCCGAGGATGTTAAAGCCGATCAGGTTTTCACCGGAGGAAACCCTCTCCATCATGGTGCCCGTTGATGACTGCACTGCTAAGCCGCCTTTGGCGACGTCGGCCAGGGTTTTAAAGTAGTTTGGATCGGCCTTGTGATCCTGCACGGAAAGCATAAAGCCAAGACCCGATTTTTCGATGTCGTAGGTGGTGACTTTGCTCTTGAATTTGTCCGTCTGGCTGGCAATCAGCTTCGCCAGCGCAGCGTGAGAATTCGGCACGTCGCCAGCCGGGATCAGGCGCTTGTTGTAGATAAAGACCACTGGCTCATAGGTGGTGCCGTATGCCTTATCTTTCCAGACTGCCCATTTCGGCAGCTGACTTTGCTCCGGCGATTTGTACTCCATGGCGTAGTCGGTGGCGAGTTTCAGCCCGGTGTCCATTGAGGAGCTCCAGACCACGTCGCCGCTACCGCCACCGGAGGCCTGTTCGCTGATAAAACGGTTGTACAGCTCGGTGCTGTTCATGTCGTTGTATTCAACTTTGATGCCCGGGTAGGTTTTTTCGAAGCCCGCAATCAGCGGCCCGGCGGCTTTGGTGTCGGTGGTGGAGTAAATCACCACCTTGCCCTCTTTGGTGGCGGCATCGACAACTTTTTGATACTCAGCAGGATAGCCCTGCGGCAGGGCAGAGAGTGCAGAAGCAGAGAACAGTACGGTAGCGGTAAGCAGAGAAATTCGGAACGTGTTCGACATTATAGTTAACCTTTTAGTTACATTTGAGGAACTAATTGTCAACATAGCGTAAAGCGCGCCTCCGACAATAGGGAGGCGCGGGCAATGATTCCGAAGTGTGACTGTCACCATCGTTTCAGCAATTAACACCATAAAATCCGCGAACGTTTGCCTGCGAACGGTTTCGGATTACGGTTTATCGTCGGCTTTGCGGTATAGCCGCCGTGGATGACCAATATTGCCATACAGCATTTCGACGATGATTAACCCGCTCTCCACGCAGTATTCCAGGTAGCGACGCCCCGTGGTTTTGCTGATCCCCACGTTTTCCACCACCTCTTCAACCGACATCGCGCTGTCGGGATGTTCGGCGAACAGGCGTTTAATCCTTTCCAGCGTTTGGGGTTCAATGCCCTTCGTCGACGGCGTAATGGAGGCTTCCGCGGCAGGCAGATTAAACAGACGATCCAGCGCGTGCTGGTCGACCACCTTCACCTGCTGCACGGTGTGGACGAAGCGCATAAACCGCTCCAGCGAGGCGTGCAGGCGCTGGAAAAAGACGGGCTTGATCAGGTAGTCAAACGCGCCGCTGCGCATGGCATGGCTGCAGGTCTGCATATCGCTGGCGGCGGTGATGAAGATCACCGAGCATTCATAGCTTTTCAACAGCGGGTTATCGATGAGCTCCACGCCTTTACCGTCCGGGAGATAGTTGTCCAGCAGGATAAGCCGCGGCTGATGCTGACGAATCAGGCTGCATGCCTGCTCAATCGACGCGGCGATGCCCACCACGCGCAAGTGAAAATTCTGCTCGATATACTCGCGATGCAGCTCCGCCAGGTGCGGTTCATCTTCAACGATCACAACGTCAAGTGGTTGGGTCATGCGGTTGTCCATTGGGAATAAACACAGAAAAAATGGTGCCCTGCGGCGTGTTGTCGGCGATCTCTATGCTGCCGCCCGCTTTCCTGATATAGCCTGCCACCAGAAACAGGCCAATACCGTGCTCGGTACCCACAATGTCGTTTTCACTTTCCGGTTTGCTGCTGAAACCCTGGCGGAAAATGTGTGGCTTCACCGCTTCATCCACACCGCAGCCTCTGTCTGCCACCTCTATCAACAACTCCTGGTTGCGGTCAGAAATGTAGAGTTCCACTGGCGCGGGGACCGGTGCCTTAAGGGTCGCGTCCACCGCGTTATCCAGCAGGTTACCAATAATGGACATCAGCTCCGTTTCGTTGAGCGTGCCGGGCATGCGGGTGAGCTGGCAGGCCGGGTCAAACTGCAGTTCAACGCCTTTTTCGCGCGCGCTGACGTATTTTCCTAACAGCAGCCCGCACAGGGCCGGAGAGACAAAATGGGCGGAGACAAAATCCAGCACGCGCTGCGCGCCTTCTGACTGCACCTGGATGTAACGGATCGCCTCGTCATAGTGTTTCATCTGCAGCAGCCCCACCAGCGTGGCGGTCCAGTTCAGCTGCTCGTGGCGCATAATGCGCAGGTTGTCCGCATAGCGCTTGATCTGGCTCAGTTGGCTGCTGAGGGTGTTAATGTCGTTTTTGTCGCGAAAGCTGTACACCCAGCCGCTTTCAACGCCGGGTTCGACCTCAATCGCCACGCGGTTAACGATCACCTCTCGCTGGTTAAGCACTGCGATTTGGTCGTGGCGACCAGCGCTTACCGAGGCGTAGCGCTGGGATAAAAAGCCCGGCGACGTCTGCAGAACGTCTTCCAGCGGTTTGCCGATAAGTTCTTTCTCACTTTGATGAATATCGAGCATCTCCCTGGCTGCCCGGTTAATTAAAATCAGCCGCTTCTCTTCATTGATGGCAAATACCCCCTCGTACATGGCTTCTAATAGCGCGCGTTGCTGCAAAACCAACTGGGCGATATCTTTCGGCTCAAGGCGGAACATCTGCTTTTTAAGATTGCGGGTAAACAGCCAGGAGAAAATAAACAGCAACAGCAGAAGGGCAATACCGTACAGTCCAGCCTGCCAGAGAATGCGGGCGTTAATATTGGCGATATACGAGGTCAGATAGCCGACCGAGACGATGCCAATTACCTGATGCTGCGCATTAAAGATTGGCGCTTTGCTGCGCAGCGACACCCCAATCCCGCCCTGACGCACGGAAATAATGGTTTTGCCTTTTAACACCTCCGCATTATCCCCTCCAATCATCGGTAAATTAATGCGCTCCGGTGATTCCGAATGATAAAGGTGCTGTTCCCGGGTATCGCCAATCACAATATAGCTGGCATCGCTTTCGGCACGCAGCGGCTGTATTAAGCGGGCGATAGCGGGGATATCTCTGGCTGCCACCATTTCCGCCAGACCCGGTATCAGGGCGATTTCACTGGCCTGAACCCGGGCGCGCTGGCCCAAATCGTGGTGTAGCTGTCGGTCAATAAAATGAAACAGGATCGTTCCCAGCAGAACTAACAGCAGGCAGGAGAAGCACACCAGCGCTAAAAACAGCTTTACCTGAAAAGAGAGTCTGCGTTTCATTCAACCTGTGCTAGCCCTATGAAAGTGAGAGATTTGCGGAGCCTGACATGTGCCAATAGCGGACGCAATCTGGCGAGAAAAGAGTTGTGACCTGGCTTTTCGTTTTCGGCGTTATAGCCATCAGGATCCCGTAAGGCTATGCTTCATTCAGCAAGATAATAATTACAGAGGCAATGTCATGGATAAAGAACTACTGGATGAGGGTTACCGGGCCTATACCGGCGAGAAAATTGACGTTTACTTTAATACCGGGATCTGCAAACACTCAGGTAACTGCGTGCGTGGGAGCGCAAAGCTGTTTAATCTGAAACGTAAGCCGTGGATCATTCCCGATGAAGTGGACGTTGAAACGGTTGTACGCGTGATTGATACCTGCCCGAGCGGTGCGCTGAAGTATCGCCAAAAATAAGCGAGGAACCATGGATATTCTGGAAGGCCATAACAAGTTTTACGTGAATGATGCAGACGGCAATCAGGTCGCAGAGATTGTCTTCGTGCCGACCGGCGAGCACCTGAGCATTATCGAGCACACTGATGTGGATGAGAGCCTGAAAGGGCAGGGCGTCGGTAAACAGCTGGTGGCGAAAGTGGTGGAGAAGATGCGCGGTGAGAACCGCAAAATTATTCCGCTGTGCCCGTTTGCGAAGCATGAGTTTGATAAGACGCGGGAATATGACGATATTCGGGCCTAAATAACGCGCCCGGCAGCACGCCGGGCACGAGTACGTCTAGCCAACAAACATCACCGACACGCACAGCACGCCGACGACCAGCGTCAGCAGGCTGCCAATTGAGCGGTACGGTTTCAGGGAAGGGATCAGATACGTCGACAGCGTCGGCATGATAAACAGGATCATGGCGATAAGCGGGCCGCTGATGGCGTAAATCATCGAGATGGCGTTCGGGTTAACGCAGCAGACCGCAAAGGTGATTAACGACACCCCCATAATGGAAATCGCGCGGTTAAAGGCGCGGCTCTTTTTAATCCCCACCTGATTTAGCGACGACTTCACGATCTCCGTCGCCCCTTCAATCACCCCAAAATAGGTGCCGAGGAACGATTTCGACATCGCTACGATCGCCACGATAATCCCGGAAATGCCGAGCCAGGCTGGGGAAGACGGCATCATCGACAGCGCTGACAGAATCGTCACCCCCTGCTCTTTGGCGGCCATAATATAGGACGGTGGGATAGAGAGCAGGCAGCTGAAGACAAAGAACAGCACGCTCAAGCAGATAATCAGGTACGCCACCTTCATGATCTTCTTGCATTTATCCATGGCACCGTCGGCAAACTTCTCGCGGCGGTCAACGGCAAACGTTGAGATAATCGGGGTATGGCTAAAGGCAAACACCATCACCGGAATCGAAATCCAGACCTGATGCAGCGTATGGCGATCGAAGGCCATCTGGCTGGTGAGCAACGAGGGCTGCCAGCTTCCGGTGAGATAGATCGAGACAAACAGGAAATAGGCAATCAGCGGAAACACCAGGAAGCCCATCACTTTTATCGTGATATGCCGTCCCATCAGGAAAATCAGATTCAATACCAGCACCACCCCCAGGCTGACCAGCACGCGAACGGTGGTATCTACCGTCAGGTGTTTTGCCAGCTGCTCGGTTAACGAGTTGGTGATGGCCACCGCATAAATCTGCACCACCACAAAGAAGGCGATGAAATAGAGCGTGGTGATCAGATTGCCAATCTTCTTACCATAGTAGTGGGAGACGGCGCCGGTGATCCCTTCATTACCTTTTGTGTTGGACGAGAGAATAAATTGCGCCAGCGCCCGGTGCGGCCAGTAGGTTAACGGGTAGGCCACGAGGGCGGTGATAAACAGGACGATTGCGCCTGCGGAGCCCAGCTGAATGGGCAGGAAGAGCGTTCCTGCGCCCACGGCTGTGCCGTAGAGAGCGAAACTCCAGAGAGTCTCATCTTTTGACCAAATTTTCGACATTAGAGCAACGTTTCAACTAACAAACCATCAGAATGGCGTGCAATTTACCATAGTTATGCCTGAAGAGCGCAGTTGCTTCGACGGAGTTTGGCCGGAACAGGCGTCCTGCCAGCGGGGGTTTAGCCTGCCAGAGCGCGTCGTTGCTGGCGACGCTTAAGGAATTTCTCACGCAGGTTATCGTATGCCCAGTTATAGAACATGGTGTATGGCAGGAAGAACAGGAAGAAACCAATTTCTAACGTGAATGCCTCAAGCAGGGTCACGCCCAGCACGGCGGCGACAATCGACACGCCGATTACAATAAACCCGCATTCGAACCCCAGGGCGTGCAGCGCGCGCACTTTTGCCGTACGTTTTACGCGCTGGACAGGCCAGAAACGGTCGAAGCCGAAGTTATAGATAATGTTCCAGAGCATGGCGGTGGTAGCCAGGATAATGGTTAACCCACCCATCTCCACCACCGAGCGCTGCATCAGCCATGCCGCCGTGGGGGCGAGAATTGCCGTGGCAATCCCTTCGAAACAGACAGCATGAAAGATCCGCTCCGGCAGCTTACGTTGGAGTGCATCCTGATGTTGCATAGTGTAGACCTCATTTATTCACCGGTATGGGCGTTGATGTAGCCTATTTTTATCGCTAAAGCTGATATATTAAAGATAGTATCCATCGATAAAGTAGATAGTCTATGCGCTATTCACCTGAAGCTCTTACCGCGTTTGTTGAGACCGTTGCGGCAGGCTCTTTCTCTGCTGCCGCGCGCAGGCTGCGTAAAAGCCAGTCGACGATCAGCACCTCCATTGCCAATCTTGAAGCCGATCTGGGTTTCGAACTGTTTGACCGCTCGGCGCGCCAGCCGGTGTTAACGGTCCAGGGAGAACAGGTGCTGGGCTATGTGCAGGCCATCCTTGCCGCCAGCACGCGGCTGGATGAGCTGGCGGTGTCGTTAACGGCACAAACGGAGGCGCGTCTGACGTTTGTCCTCTCCGATACCCTCAACCCCGACGTGCTTGAAGATCTGATGAAGCAGTTTGACGCTCGCTTTCCCCACACGGAATTCGAATGCCTGATTGGCGAGGAAGAGGACGTGATCGATCTGCTGCAAAAGGAGCGCGCGCAGGTGGGGCTGACGGAAGCGCGAGACGGTTATCCTACGGATATTGGCGCTACCCGGCTGCCGGTGCAGACCCGAATGGCGATATATGCCGCGACCACGCATCCGCTCGCCGGACAACACGAGGTGCAGAGCGACGAGCTGCACGGCTGGCGGGAGCTGAGGCTCAGCACCTACCTTGAGCGCGAGGCTGAGATCGCGCGCGGGCCCATCTGGTCAGCGCCGAACTACCTGTTACTGCTGAGTATGGCCGTCCAGGGGTTCGGCTGGTGCGTGCTGCCGTGCGCGCTGGTGGATGAATTCGCCGCTGCGAAGTCGCTGGTACAGCTCAATGTTCCCGGCTGGCCACGGGCGATCGGCATCGATCTACTGTGGAATAAACGATCCCCTCCCGGCGTGGCCGGAAGCTGGCTGCGGCAGTATCTGCAGGATGCACGCTAATCCTTGTGATTAAACTCACTATTTTTAAACAATTAAGATAATTGCCAGTAACAATCCTCTACTATCGTCATGTCATTTAACACAGAGGTCGTGATGAAAGATGTCGTAATAGTGGGTGCGTTGCGTACGGCTATCGGCTGTTTTCAGGGAGCGCTTGCGCGTCACTCGGCGGTTGACCTGGGCAGCGTGGTCGTTAAAGCTCTGGTGGAACGTAGCGGGATCGCAGCCCATGAAGTTGATGAGGTGATCCTGGGGCAGGTTCTCACGGCCGGTGCCGGGCAAAACCCCGCGCGACAGGCGGCGCTGAAGGGCGGGCTGCCCAACACCGTCTCCGCCATTACCATCAACGACGTCTGTGGTTCAGGGTTAAAAGCGCTGCATCTCGCCACCCAGGCCATTCAGTGCGGTGAAGCGGATGTGGTTATCGCTGGCGGACAAGAGAACATGAGCCGCGCGCCGCACGTTCTCACCGATAGCCGAACCGGCGCGCAGCTGGGCAACAGCCAGCTGCTCGACAGCCTCGTGCATGACGGGCTGTGGGATGCGTTCAACGACTATCATATGGGCGTGACGGCAGAAAACCTGGCGCGCGAGTACGGCATTAGCCGCGAATTGCAGGACGCTTATGCGCTCAGTTCGCAGCAAAAAGCGCGTGCCGCGATTGATTCCGGTCGCTTTCGCGACGAGATTGTCCCGGTCAGCACGCAGCGTCAGAACGGCGAGGCGATCGTCGTCGATACCGATGAACAGCCGCGCACGGATGCCAGTGCGGAAGGCCTGGCGAGACTGAATCCCGCGTTTGAAACGCAGGGCTCGGTCACCGCGGGCAATGCCTCGTCCATTAACGACGGTGCCGCCGCCGTGATGATGATGAGCGAAAGTAAAGCCCTTGAGCTCGATCTCCCCGTGCTGGCCCGCATTAAGGCGTTTGCCAGCGTGGGCGTGGATCCTGCGTTGATGGGGATTGCGCCGGTCTACGCTACCCGTCGCTGCCTGGAGCGCGCAGGGTGGCAACTTTCGGATGTCGATCTGATCGAAGTGAACGAAGCCTTTGCCGCGCAGGCGATCTCGGTCGGCAAAATGCTGGAGTGGGATCCGCTGCGGGTCAACGTGAACGGCGGTGCAATTGCGCTAGGGCATCCCATCGGCGCGTCCGGCTGCCGAATCCTGGTTTCGCTGGTCCACGAAATGAAAAAGCGAAACGCGCGCAAAGGGATCGCTACCCTCTGTATAGGCGGCGGACAGGGCGTGGCGCTCGCCATCGAACGCTAATTTCTCCTCACTTAAAAAACCTCCTTCGGGAGGTTTTTTTTATTGTGTTCTTCTCTTCATGGGAAGTAATCGTGATCCGCGCGTCATTTCTGTTATAAACAAAAATAAAAAATGAAACGTTGTTTTAATTGCAATTGAAAACCCTATTTTATGCCGCTAGTATGTGCTCATCATAAAACGAAACGTCGTTTCGTTTAATTTCTGCCTTCGGGCATGACCACATCTGGAGGTTACCGTGGACGTCAGACAAAGCATCCACAGCGCGCACGCCAAAACGCTGGATACTCAGGGACTGCGCAGCGAGTTTTTAATTGAGCAGGTGTTCGAAGCCGATAAATACACCATGGTCTATAGCCACATCGACCGCATTATCGTGGGTGGCATTATGCCGGTGGCTAAAACCGTCTCCGTGGGCGGTGAAGTAGGCAAGCAGCTGGGCGTAAGCTACTTCCTGGAGCGTCGTGAACTGGGGGTGATTAATATTGGCGGGCCGGGCACGATTACCGTGGACGGCCAGTGCTACGAGATTGGCCACCGCGACGGGCTGTACGTCGGCAAAGGGGCGAAAGAGGTGGTCTTTGCCAGCATCGACGGCGGTAAACCCGCAAAGTTTTACTACAACTGCGCCCCGGCGCACACCGCTTATCCAACCCAAAAAGTAACGCCCGCGGACGTTGCGCCCGTGACGCTGGGCGACAACCTCACCAGCAACCGCCGCACCATCAATAAATACTTCGTGCCGGATGTGCTGGAAACCTGCCAGCTCAGCATGGGTCTGACCGAACTGGCCCCGGGCAACCTGTGGAACACCATGCCGTGCCATACCCACGAACGCCGCATGGAAGTCTACTTCTACTTCAACATGGATGAAGACGCCTGCGTGTTCCACATGATGGGACAGCCTCAGGAAACTCGCCATATCGTCATGCATAACGAGCAGGCGGTGATTTCACCCAGCTGGTCTATTCACTCCGGCGTGGGGACGAAAGCCTATACCTTCATCTGGGGGATGGTTGGAGAAAACCAGGTCTTCGATGACATGGACCACGTCGCGGTTAAGGATCTGCGCTAGTCGCGGGCAGTTAAGCATACATCTGCCTGTTGATGACAGGCGCTGAAAGAGTAAGGAACAAACATGATTCTGGATGCATTTTCTCTGCAGGGTAAAGTGGCCGTGGTTTCCGGGTGTGACACCGGACTGGGCCAGGGGATGGCGTTAGGCCTGGCGGAAGCGGGCTGTGATATCGTCGGGATTAACATCGTTGAGCCCACGGAAACCATCGAACGCGTAACCTCTCTGGGCCGCCGTTTTCTCAGCCTGACCGCCGACCTGCGTAAAATCGACGCTATTCCGGAGCTGCTGGATCGCGCGGTGGCGGAATTTGGCCATATCGACATTCTGGTCAACAACGCGGGGCTGATCCGCCGTGAAGACGCGATTAACTTCAGCGAGACCGACTGGGACGATGTCATGAACCTGAACATCAAGAGCGTATTCTTTATGTCCCAGGCGGCGGCGAAGCACTTCATCGCGCAGGGCAAGGGCGGCAAGATCATTAACATCGCGTCGATGCTCTCCTTCCAGGGCGGCATCCGCGTGCCGTCTTACACCGCGTCGAAAAGCGCGGTGATGGGCGTGACCCGCCTGCTGGCGAACGAATGGGCGCAGCACAACATCAACGTCAACGCGATTGCGCCGGGCTACATGGCCACCAACAACACCCAGCAGCTTCGCGCGGACGAAGAACGCAGTGCGGCGATCCTGGAGCGTATTCCGGCGGGCCGCTGGGGGCTGCCGAGCGATCTGATGGGGCCGGTAGTGTTCCTGGCTTCCCCGGCATCGGACTATATCAATGGTTATACCGTCGCGGTTGATGGCGGCTGGCTGGCGCGATAACCTAACTTATGACAAATACCTCTGCTCTTCGGCGGAGGTTTTTTTTGCTTAAAATTTGTCAAAGTCCATATTGATAAACACGAAAAATCCATACTTAAAAATCATAGATGACTGCCATCACATTTTTATTATTGAAAAATTAAGGCGTTAGTAAAATCAGGTGATTATCCAGCATTAGTTGAAATTGTAATGTCCATCACAGATCGCTATGCCATAGCGAAATAATCCATATCTTCACGAATTCCGCCCTGACACTTTTTCCCGCTATCTCGTAATTTCATTTAACGAATTTTGCTGTTGAGGCAGGAAAAATATGACATCTATAAATGACTCTACCCTGATGCCCGCCGCGCTGCGCGATACCCGCCGCATGAACCAGTTTGTCTCCATTGCGGCAGCCGTGGCCGGTTTGTTGTTCGGCCTGGATATCGGCGTGATCGCCGGGGCGCTGCCGTTTATTACCGATCACTTTACGCTGAGTAACCGCCTGCAGGAGTGGGTGGTGAGCAGCATGATGCTCGGCGCGGCCATCGGCGCGCTGTTTAACGGCTGGCTTTCGTTCCGCCTTGGGCGTAAATACAGCCTGATGGTCGGGGCGGTCCTGTTTGTTGCCGGGTCCATAGGTTCGGCGTTTGCCACTAACGTTGAAGTGCTGCTGCTCTCCCGCGTGCTGCTGGGCGTGGCGGTGGGGATTGCCTCCTACACCGCGCCGCTGTATCTCTCCGAAATGGCGAGCGAGAACGTGCGCGGCAAGATGATTAGCATGTACCAGCTGATGGTGACGCTGGGCATCGTGCTGGCGTTCCTGTCCGATACGTACTTCAGCTACAGCGGTAACTGGCGGGCGATGCTCGGCGTGCTGGCGCTGCCTGCGGTAGTGCTGATTGTTTTAGTGATCTTCCTGCCCAACAGTCCGCGCTGGCTGGCACAAAAAGGGCGTCACGTGGAAGCGGAAGAGGTGCTGCGCATGCTGCGCGACACGTCTGAGAAAGCGCGTGAAGAGCTGAACGAGATCCGCGAAAGCCTGAAGCTGAAGCAGGGCGGCTGGTCGCTGTTTAAGGCTAACCGCAACGTGCGCCGCGCGGTGTTCCTCGGCATGTTGCTGCAGGCGATGCAGCAGTTCACGGGGATGAACATCATCATGTATTACGCCCCGCGCATCTTCAAAATGGCCGGTTTTACCACCACCGAACAGCAGATGATCGCCACGCTGGTGGTGGGGCTGACCTTTATGTTCGCCACCTTTATTGCGGTGTTCACCGTCGATAAAGCCGGACGTAAACCGGCGCTGAAAATTGGCTTTAGCGTGATGGCGCTCGGTACGCTGATCCTCGGCTACTGTCTGATGCAGTTTGATAACGGCACGGCGTCCAGCGGCCTCTCCTGGCTCTCCGTGGGCATGACCATGATGTGTATTGCTGGCTACGCGATGAGCGCCGCGCCGGTGGTGTGGATCCTGTGCTCTGAAATTCAGCCGCTGAAATGTCGCGATTTTGGTATCACCTGTTCCACCACCACCAACTGGGTGTCGAACATGATCATCGGCGCGACCTTCCTGACGCTGCTGGATGCGATTGGCGCGGCGGGAACCTTCTGGCTCTATACGGTGCTGAACGTGGCATTTATTGGCGTGACATTCTGGCTAATTCCAGAAACCAAAGGCGTGACGCTGGAACATATTGAACGCAAGCTGATGAGCGGGGAGAAACTGCGAAATATCGGCGTGTAAGGGTTAATGCCGGGTAAGCGCAGCGCCACCCGGCGTTTTGTTAGCGTGATGCTGAATAACTACCAACTTTGATAGCAATTCCTCAGATAGTCCATTCTCGCGTTCAGATTATTCTTAGTTTCTTGTATTATCGGGCAACTGAACTCACCCGGCAGGAATTTACTGCACCCGAAACAGAAGAACGGCTATGTCAGCAATGGATTTCAAAAAAAATACGGACCTCGATTTTCCCTCATATGCTCCTCCAGCAGTCAGTTCAAAAGAGATCGATCTTCTGGGCCTGTTAGATATTCTGATTATCGCGAAAAAACGTATTGCCACTATTATCTTTGTTTTCGCGCTGGCAGGTCTGGCAATTGCGCTTCTACTGCCGCAAAAATGGACCAGTAAAGCGGTGATCACTCCGGCGGAACAGACACAGTGGAACCCGCTGAGCCAGATGATGGTTGCGCTGCAGGTTCTTGATGTGAAGGTGCCGGTTACCCGTCAGGAAGTCTTTGACCTGTTTATTAAAAAATTCCAGTCGCAGTCATTGCTTGAAGAGTATATGACCTCTTCCCCTTATGTGATGGCGCAGCTCAAGAATGCGCAAGTAGACCCGCTTGAACTGCACCGTGCGGTTGTCAATATTGCAGACAAAATGAAAGCGGTGAATGATGTTCAGGGAAAAGATGCGGATAAAGCGCCTTTCGTCTCCTGGACATTGAGCTTCACCGCGCCGACCGCAGCCGATGCCCAATCCGTTCTGGAGGGGTATATCAACTATATCTCGGCAATTGTTGAGAAAGAAACGGTGCAGAATATCCGCAACCAAATCGCCCTCAAAACGAACGAGGTAGAGCAGCAGCTGACGCTCGACCGCGTTCGTCTGACCAATGTGCATAACACCAACCTGCAGCGGCTGAACTATTCGCTGGAAGTGGCGAATGCGGCGGGCATTAAGAAGCCTGTTTATAGCAACGGACAAGGGATAAAAGACGATCCGGATTACTCCGTTGCGCTCGGGGCTGACGGTATCGCGGAAAAGCTAAGGATTGAAAAAAATCTGAAGGATGTGACGGAGCTGAACGCGGACTTCCAGAACCGGGAATATTACCTGGCGCAGCTGAAAAAACTCTCCTTCGCAGACGTTAAGCTTGAGCCATTCAGGTATCAGCTTTCGCCATCGATGCCGGTGAAAAAAGACGGCCCGGGCAAAGGCATGATTGTCATTCTGGCGGCGATCCTTGGCGCTCTGTTTGCCTGCGGCAGCGTATTACTCCGTGAGGCCATGCTCAGCCGAAACCCATTGCCAGAGCCGGTAACGGAATAAATTCTGCACACATGAAGGCGCTGCTACAGCGCCTTTTTTATTTCAGGAAATCCTCGCGCACAGGCGTAAAGGTGTCCAGCAGCGTGCCGGCCCTGAGGCAGACGCAGCCGTGCATCACATGTGGTTGTTTGTAGAGGGTATCTCCCGCCGTTACGACATGCTTCTCTTCACCAATGGTAAACTCAAATTCACCAGAGAGAACATAGGTTAACTGTTCGTGCGGGTGGTTATGCAGTGGGCCAATCGCGCCCTGCTCAAACTGTACTTCAACCGCCATCATCCTGCCGCCGTGGGCCAGCACGCGACGCTTAACGCCGTTCCCCAGATCTTCAGACGCGGTCTCTTTGTGGAACATAAACATGGCTTTGCCCTTCATAATAAAACAGTGTTTTATTTAATTTACATTGGCCAGCTTAAAAAGAAAACGACGTAATAAAGAACTGGAAACAGGATCACAAGTTTGCTTCACTGGCTTAAACAGATAAGGAGCGATGATGAAAACGATTGGCCTGATAGGTGGGATGAGCTGGGAATCGACAATCCCTTATTACCGCCTGATTAACGAAGGCGTAAAGCAGCGTCTGGGCGGCCTGCACTCCGCGAGCCTGCTGCTGCACAGCGTTGATTTTCATGAAATCGAAGCCTGCCAGTCGAGCGGCGAATGGGATAAAGCCGGAGAAATCCTGGCTTATGCCGCGCTGGGGCTGGAGCGTGCGGGGGCGCAGGGCATTCTGCTGTGTACCAACACGATGCACAAAGTGGCCTCGCACATTGAAGCGCGCTGTTCGCTGCCGTTCCTGCACATCGCGGACGCCACCGGACGCGCCATTCGCGCTTCGGGAATGTCGCGCGTGGCCTTGCTGGGCACACGTTACACCATGGAGCAGGATTTCTATCGCGGGCGCTTGCACAGCGAGTTTGGGATTGAAAGCCTGATCCCGGATGAGGGGGACCGGGCGCGCATCAATCAGATTATCTTCGACGAGCTCTGCCTCGGAACCTTCAGCGAAACCTCCCGCGCATATTACGTCAGCGTAATAGATAAACTGGCGCAGCAGGGGGCTGAAGGGGTGATTTTCGGCTGCACGGAGATCGGTTTGCTGGTGCCGGCCGAACGAAGCCCCATCCCGGTGTTTGATACCGCGGCCATTCACGCGGCAGATGCCGTGGAATTTATGCTGTCATAACGGGTTTTGCAGGTCAGGTAAGCGAAGCGCCACCTGACGCGCATGCTCAACTAAGTGTTCGGTGAATGCGTCCACCAGCGCGGAAGCCGGACGGTGCAGCGGGCGGATAAGGCTTACGGTGAACGGGACGGAAACGCTAAAACGGCGGATGACGATCCCGCTTCCTGCATAGTCCAGCGCCGTAAGCGGATTGACGACCGCAACGCCAACGCCCGCGCGCACCATCGCGCATATTGACGCCGCGCTGTGGGTTTCAACGACCATCCGCCGCTTCACCTGATGCTCAGAAAAAAGCGTATCCAGCAGCTGCCGGTAGCTGTCCGTTTGCGACAGGCTAATGTAGTTTTCACCATGAAAATCCGCGGGTGTCAGCACTGCTTTGTGGGCAAGCCGATGCCCGGCGGGCAGAACGCACACTTCATCCAGCGCGAGCAGTTCCGTGCGCGCCGTTCCTGCGGGTGTCGAGAGGGTTTCGGTTAACCCGAGATCGTGCCGCTGTGCCGACAGCCACTCTTCAAGCAGAGGCGACTCCTGCGGGACGATGGTGAGATTGACCTCAGGATAGCGGGCCAGAAAAGGCTGGAGCAGCGTCGGTAAGAAGGACTGAGAGAAGACGGGCAGGCAGACAATCGACAGCTCGCCCTGACGAAACTCGCGCAGGCTTTCCGCCGCGCTGACGATTCTGTCCAGCCCGTACCATGAGCGCTGCACTTCCTCAAACAGGCGCAACCCCTGCACCGTCGGGTGAAGCCTGCCCCGGGCGCGTTCGAACAGCTTCAGCCCCAGCACTTTCTCGAAGCGCGCCAGCTCGCGGCTGACCGTCGGCTGCGAGGTATGCAGCATCTGCGCGGCTTCGGTGAGATTGCCGGTGGTCATCACGGCGTGAAAAATCTCGATGTGGCGTAAATTGACGGCGGGCATAGGGCACCTGAAGGCAAGGAACTGTCCATATCATTTTTGCATAGACTCGCGATAAAACGATATTTTTTATTCTGCTTCCGCTGTGGCGTAATCATTAAAAATGAATTGAACCGGAGAAGACCATGCCACGCCCGCTCAACCAGACGGATACCGATTTGAACGCTGAAAACCTGCTGCGCCTGCCCGCCGAGTTTGGCTGCCCGGTATGGGTCTACGACGCGCAGATCGTTCGCGAGAAGATCGCCGCCCTGCATCAGTTTGACGTGGTGCGTTTTGCCCAGAAGGCCAGCTCCAATATTCATATTCTGCGCCTGATGCGTGAGCAGGGCGTGAAGGTTGACTCCGTGTCGCTGGGTGAAATCGAGCGTGCGCTGGCGGCAGGCTTTGATCCGAAAACCGATCCTGACGCGATCGTCTTTACCGCGGATGTGATCGACGACGCCACGCTTGCGCGCGTGCATGAACTGCAGGTGCCGGTGAACGCCGGTTCTGTGGATATGCTGGAGCAGCTTGGGCAGGTTTCACCCGGCCATCGCGTCTGGCTGCGCGTCAACCCGGGCTTTGGACATGGCCATAGCCAAAAAACCAACACCGGGGGCGAAAACAGCAAGCACGGGATCTGGTATGCCGATATGCCTGCCGCGCTTGAGGTACTGCAGCGCTACAGCCTGAAGCTGGTCGGTATTCATATGCACATTGGCTCCGGCGTCGATTACGGGCACCTGGAGCAGGTGTGCGGGGCGATGGTGCGCCAGGTTGTCGACTTCGGTCAGGATCTGGAGGCGATCTCCGCCGGTGGCGGTCTTTCCATTCCTTATCGTGAAGGGGAAGAGGCGATCGACACCGATCACTATTACGGCCTGTGGAGCGCCGCGCGCGATCAAATTGCCGCGCATCTGGGCCATGCCGTGAAGCTGGAAATTGAGCCGGGTCGTTTCCTGGTAGCCGAAGCCGGCGTGCTGGTGGCGCAGGTACGCAGCGTCAAAGAGATGGGCTCCCGCCACTTCGTGCTGATTGATGCGGGCTTTAACGACCTGATGCGTCCGTCCATGTACGGCAGCTACCATCACATTACCGCCCTGGCTGCCGATGGCCGCGATTTAACGCACGCGCCGCGCCGCGAGACGGTGGTCGCAGGCCCGCTGTGTGAATCCGGTGATGTGTTTACCCAGCAGGAAGGTGGCAAAGTTGAAACCCGCGCGCTGCCCGAGGTGAAGCCGGGCGATTACCTGGTGCTGCACGACACCGGGGCGTACGGGGCGTCTATGTCCTCGAACTACAACAGCCGTCCGCTGCTGCCGGAAGTGCTGTTTGATAACGGCAAGGCGCGGCTGATCCGTCGTCGCCAGACCATTCAGGAACTGCTGGCGCTGGAACTCGTTTGATTAAAGTACGGCCCCGTTGTGACCGAATCGCGTAATACCAGCGTGCCGGTAAATGGCGGGATCGCATCGACCGGCTGGTTCTTCGCCAGCCGGATCGCCTGATCGATAGCCGTGACGATCATGTTATCTATCGGCAGATAAACCGACGACAGCGCAGGCTCCAGCCACTTTGCGCTTGGGGCATCGTCAAAGCCGAACAGGGAGATATCCTGCGGGATCTTAAGCCCTGCCTGATGCAGCGCTTTGGACGCGCCCAGCGCCATATCATCGTTACAGGCAAACAGCGCGCTGAACGACACCCCTTCAGCAATCAGCTCCTTACACAGCTCATAGCCCCGCGTCATTCCCGCATCACCGTACTTTATTCGACGCTCGTCCAGACGAATGCCGTGCTTTTCCAGCGCCTTACGGTAGCCCATCAGCCGCGCTTTACCCGTGGGGGTGTGGATCGGAACGGTAATGCAGGCGATCTCCCGGTGGCCCTGATTGATCAGGTAATCCACCGCCTTAAACGCGGCATCCTGTTGTTCGAAGAACACGCAGCGCTCCGGTGCCTGGCTGACTTCACGGTTGATGACCACCAGCGGCGTTTGCACGGTATTAATCAGCTTGATGATCGCTTTTTCGCTCATATAGCGCGTGTAAAGCACGATGGCATCGCACTGGCGGTCGGCCAGCATTTGCACCGCCTGCTCTTCCTGCTCTGGCGCGTCGTGACCGTCGGTGACGATCAGCTGTTTCCCGTGGGTTTCGGTCTGCCGCGACGCCTGCTGCAAAAGACGACCAAAGTAAAAGCCGTCGAAGGTAGAGACGACCAGACCAATGCTGTTGCTGGTCTGGTTAGCCAGCGAACGCGCGAGAAAGTTTGGGCGGTAGCCCAGCTCTTCCATCGCAGCAAAGACCTGCTGACGCGTGCTCTCTTTAACCTGACCTGTGCCGTTCAGCACGCGCGAGACGGTAGCCTTCGACACGCCCGCGCGCAGTGAGACATCCAGCATTGTTGCCATTCTACATTCCTGCTTCCACGTAATGGTTTGCAGTTTAACACAGACCTGACAGCGTATAAGCGATGCGGGAAGCGCAAAACTTCTGCCACGATCACGCTTTTTGGTCACGATTCGCCTGGCCTGCCGGAAGTAAAACTAAATAGTCTGACTCTGGTAAAATAATCGCCAAACCGGGCTGGAGGCGTCAGGCCAGCATATTCATTAAAAACGCAGGTGAAACGTGAAAAAGACCGTCATTCTCCCGCTTTACGAGGCACCGCGCTATGCGGAGCAGGTCACCGACTGGCTCTGGCAGGCCTTTGGCGAGGGGCTTGCGCGGGATTTTTTCCATAGCATCGTCGAGCACAGCCAGACGCCGGGTGCCCTGCCGCTGACCTTTATCGCCGTAGAGGATGAACGGCTTCTCGGGACGGTGGGACTCTGGCGCTGTGATTTGATTACCCGTCAGGATCTCTGTCCGTGGCTGGCGGCGCTCTACGTTGACGACGCGGCGCGCGGCAAGGGGCTGGCAGGAAAGTTACAGCAGCATGTTATACGCTTCGCCGCACGGGCCGGGTACGAGGAACTTCATCTCTGGTCTGCCTGCCGCGACTTCTATGAACGTTACGGCTGGCAGTATATTGGCGATGGGCTGGAGTATCCGGATAAAACGGTACACCTGTATCGCTATTCGCTCTGCGCGTCAGCGGGCGCAGCAACGGAGTGACGGCGCACTAACGTTGGGCTGAAGAGATGGGTAATCTCCGGCGGCTGGCGTTGTTCGGCCAGCGCCAGCGCCAGCTCTGCGGCCTGGGTGGCCATCGTGATGATGGGGTAGCGTACGGTGGTCAGGCGCGGGCGCACGTACCGGGAGACCAAAACATCGTCGAAGCCAATTAGCGAGATTTCCGCCGGCACCTCGATCCCGTTGTCATTCATGACGCCCATTGCCCCGGCGGCCATCGAATCGTTATAGCTGGCGACCGCGGTGAAATTCCGTCCGCGACCCAGCAGCTCCGTCATGGCCTGTTCGCCGCCGCTCTCATCCGGTTCACCGTAGGCCACCAGACGGTCATTGCACGGCAGACCGTTTTCGCGCAGGGCGTCGTAGTAGCCCTGCAGGCGGTCTTCCGCATCAGAAATGGGGTGATTGGAGCAGAGATAGCCAATCCGGGTATGACCCTGTTGAATCAGATGACGGGTCGCAAGCCAGGCGCCGTAGCGGTCGTCGAGGGCTACACAGCGTTTTTCAAAGCCGGGGATAATACGGTTGATAATCACCATGCCGGGCATCTGCGTCATCAGGTGAATTAGCTCGGCATCCGGGATCATTTTGGCGTGTACCACCAGTGCAGCGCAGCGGTGGCGGATCAGCTGCTCGATGGCCTGGCGTTCTTTTTGTTCATTATGGTAGCCATTGCCGATCAGCAAAAAATTACCCGTCTGATAAGAGACCTGTTCAACCGCTTTTACCATGGCACCGAAAAAGGGGTCGGAAACGTCTCCCACCACCAGCCCAATAGTCTCTGTTGACTGCTGGGCGAGCGCGCGGGCGTTGGCATTCGGATGGTAGTTCAGGGTTTCCATGGCGCTTTGTACCGCCTGGCGTGATGCGTCACTGGCTTTGGGTGAATCATTAATCACGCGGGAGACGGTGGCTACCGACACACCTGCCAGACGAGCCACATCCTTTATTGTCGCCATTTATAACCTTCTTATTTGGGGTAAGCGTTTACACACTGAATAGTGTTGCGGAAAAGTGACGTCCATTCAAGGGAAGCCGATTTCCGCGCGCCACAAACGTGACGCAGACCAACCCTGGTAGTGTAATCGTTACACGCCTGGTCATGTCAGAAGAATGTCATTCTGAACCTTTAGTTACACTTTGCCTCAGGCTGTTGCGATTGTCCGGTGGCGATGACGTTAAAGAGGTTGGTAGAGTCGAGATCCCAGAGGTATTGATAGGTGGAATCAACTCCGGTTGATTAACACGACTTACACCAGCCTGCGTTCTTACGCAGGTTTTTTTTTGCCTGATCGTTCAACCTGTAACAGCAAAAGAGAATATTCACACCTGGTTGCATTTCGGCTCATTCCCTTGCGTTTTCCTGCTGGCGAAGCGCAGGGTCAACAGCCACAATCAAGATCCCAGAGGTATTGATTGGTGAGAATTCTTAGTACGGTTTCGTACTCATCTCTTGCACCAACCTGCGCGGATGCGCAGGTTTTTTTTCGCCTCCATTTTTGCTGTCGCTCCCGTATCACTTCTCGTGTAATCTGCCACCATTTACTGTCAACCCACCACACTGTCTGGCAAAGGGAGTTGAGATGCTATTTGGGTTTTTCCGTACACTGTTCCGTATTCTTTTTCGCATCCGCGTCACTGGCGACGCCCAGGCGCTTCGTGGCGAGCGCGTTCTCATCACACCCAATCATGTTTCCTTTATAGACGGCATCCTGCTTGCGCTATTTCTGCCCGTGCGTCCGGTGTTTGCGGTCTATACCTCCATCAGCCAGCAGTGGTATATGCGCTGGCTCACCCCACTGATCGATTTCGTACCGCTTGACCCGACAAAGCCGATGATGATTAAACACCTGGTACGTCTGGTAGAGCAGGGGCGTCCGGTGGTCATTTTCCCGGAAGGGCGCATTTCAGTGACCGGTTCGCTGATGAAAATCTACGACGGCGCGGGGTTTGTCGCGGCGAAATCAAACGCGACCGTGGTGCCGCTGCGCATTGAAGGCGCGGAGTTGACCCATTTCAGCCGCCTTAAGGGGCTGGTGAAGCAGCGTCTGTTCCCCAAAATTACCCTGCATATCCTGCCGCCAACGTCGTTACCGATGCCGGAAGCGCCGCGTGCCCGCGATCGCCGTAAAATCGCCGGGGAAATGCTGCACCAGATTATGATGGAAGCGCGCATGGCCGTTCGTCCGCGCGAAACGCTGTATGAATCCCTGCTTTCGGCGCAGTACCGCTACGGCGCGAAGAAAAACTGCATTGAAGACATCAACTTTACCCCGGATACCTATCGTAAACTGCTGACCAAGACGCTGTTCGTGGGCCGCATTCTTGAGAAGTACAGCAAAAAGGGCGAAAAGATCGGCCTGATGCTGCCAAACGCGGGCATCAGCGCGGCGGTGATTTTTGGTGCGGTTTCCCGTGGCCGTATACCGGCGATGATGAACTACACGGCGGGCGTGAAAGGGCTGACCAGCGCCATTACCGCCGCCCAAATTAATACCGTCTTTACCTCCCGACAGTTTCTGGACAAAGGCAAGCTGTGGCATCTGCCGGAACAGCTGACCCAGGTACGCTGGGTCTTCCTGGAAGATCTAAAAGCGGACGTGACCACCGGCGACAAGCTGTGGATTTTTGCGCATCTGCTGGTGCCGCATCTGGCGCAGGTCAAACAGCAGCCGGAAGATGACGCGATTATCCTTTTCACGTCGGGTTCGGAGGGTAACCCGAAAGGCGTCGTCCACAGCCACAAGAGTATTCTGGCGAACGTTGAGCAGATTAAAAGCATCGCCGACTTTACCGCGAATGACCGCTTTATGTCGGCGCTGCCGCTGTTCCACTCCTTTGGCCTGACGGTGGGGCTGTTCACGCCGCTGCTGACCGGTGCCGAGGTGTTCCTCTATCCCAGCCCGCTGCACTACCGCATCGTGCCGGAGCTGGTGTATGACCGTAACTGCACCGTCCTGTTCGGGACCTCAACCTTCCTGGGTAACTATGCCCGTTTCGCCAATCCGTATGATTTCTTCCGCGTTCGGTACGTGGTGGCCGGTGCGGAAAAGCTGCAGGAGAGCACGCGTCAGATCTGGCAGGACAAGTTTGGCCTGCGCATCCTCGAAGGCTATGGCGTTACCGAGTGTGCGCCCGTGGTCTCGATTAACGTGCCGATGGCGGCGAAACCGGGAACGGTGGGCCGAATTCTGCCGGGGATGGACGCGCGTCTGCTGGCGGTGCCGGGCATTGAGGACGGTGGCCGCCTGCAGTTGAAAGGGCCAAACGTGATGAACGGTTACCTGCGCGTGGAAAGCCCAGGCGTGCTGGAAGCGCCAACGGCGGAAAACGTCAACGGCGAGATTGAAACCGGCTGGTACGACACCGGTGACATCGTTCGTTTCGATGAGCAAGGCTTTGTACAGATTCAGGGGCGCGCAAAACGCTTCGCCAAAATCGCCGGTGAGATGGTCTCTCTGGAAATGGTTGAACAGCTGGCGACGGCCGTGTCCGCCGAGAAGATGCACGCCACGGTCGTGAAGAGCGATGCCAGCAAAGGCGAGGCGCTGGTGCTGTTTACCACTGATGCTGAGCTTAAGCGCGACAGGTTACTGAGCTATGCGCGTGAACACGGTATTCCTGAACTGGCCGTGCCGCGCGATATCCGCCACCTGAAGCAACTTCCGGTGCTGGGTAGCGGCAAGCCCGATTTCGTGACCCTGAAAGGTATGGTTGAAGAGGCGGAGCAGCAAAATGCGTGAGTCAGTACACACTAACACCTCCCTCAGGTCGAAAGGCATGATGGCCGTCATCGCCGCGCAGTTTCTCTCTGCGTTCGGTGATAACGCGCTGCTGTTTGCCACGCTGGCGCTGCTGAAAGCCGAGTTTTACCCTGACTGGAGTCAGCCGATCCTGCAGATGGTGTTTGTGGGCGCTTACATTATCTTTGCCCCGTTTGTGGGGCAGGTGGCGGACAGCTTCCCGAAAGGCCGGGTGATGATGTTTGCCAACGGTCTCAAGCTGCTGGGCGCTGCCAGTATATGTTTTGGTTTTAATCCGTTTGTTGGCTATACGCTGGTGGGCATCGGTGCTGCCGCCTACTCCCCAGCGAAGTATGGCATTCTCGGAGAACTGACCACGGGCGATAAGCTGGTGAAAGCCAACGGCCTGATGGAGTCGTCAACGATTGCCGCTATCCTCCTCGGCTCCGTCGCGGGTGGCGTGCTGGCCGACTGGCATGTTCTGGCGGCCCTGGGCGTGTGTGCAGTGGTGTATGGTGGGGCGGTCGTGGCTAACCTGTTTATTCCGAAGCTGCCGGTGGCTCGCCCGGGCCAGTCCTGGCGCTTTAAACCAATGACCGGCAGTTTCTTTAACGCGTGCCGCGTGCTGTGGCGTAACGGGGAAACGCGTTTCTCCCTGATGGGAACCAGTATGTTCTGGGGGGCGGGCGTCACGCTGCGCTTCCTGCTGGTTCTGTGGGTACCGGTGGCGCTGGGGATTACGGACAATGCGACGCCGACCTATCTGAATGCGATGGTGGCGATCGGGATTGTGGCTGGCGCGGGCGCGGCGGCGAAGCTGGTGAGGCTTGAAACGGTCGCACGCTGCATGCCAGCGGGGATCCTGATTGGCCTCGTGGTGCTTATTTTCTCGCTGCAACATGCGTTATTGCCCGCTTATGCTCTGCTGATCCTGATTGGTATTCTGGGGGGCTTCTTCGTGGTACCGCTGAATGCGTTACTCCAGGAGCGTGGCAAGAAGACCGTCGGGGCGGGGAATGCCATTGCGGTTCAAAATCTCGGTGAAAACCTGGCCATGCTGTTAATGCTGGGGCTCTACTCGCTGGCGGTAAAAGTGGGTGTCCCGGTGGTGGCGATTGGCGTCGGATTTGGTGGGCTGTTCGCGGCGGCGATTGCGGGATTGTGGATCTGGCAGCGTCGCCGTTAATAAGTAGCCGGGTGGCGGCTTCGCCTTACCCGGCAAAAGCATCAGCTACGGCGCAGGATAGGTATAAACCTGATGCACCGCTTCAATCTCCGCTAATACCTCATCACTCAGGTTCAGATGGAAACTCTCAATGTTAGTTTTCAGCTGTTCCATGGTCGTCGCGCCAAGCAGGGTACTGGCAACAAACGGCTGACGGCGCACGAAGGCCAGCGCCATCTGCGCCGGATCCAGGCCGTGGCGCTTCGCGATATCCACATAGGCAGCAACGGCTTTTTGCGTCTGCTCGCCGCTGTAGCGGGTAAAGCGGCTAAAGAGGGTATTACGCGCCCCGGCCGGTTTCGCACCGTTCAGGTATTTCCCCGTCAGGGTGCCGAAACCGAGGCATGAATAGGCGAGCAGTTCCACTTCCTCATATTGCGTCACTTCGGCCAGCCCCACCTCGTAGCTGCGGTTAAGCAGGCTGTACGGGTTCTGGATGGTGACGATGCGCGGCAGATCGTGTTTATCCGCCAGGTGCAGATAGCGCATTACGCCAAAGGCCGTTTCGTTGGACACGCCAATGTAGCGGATTTTTCCCGCTCGCTGGCATTCGGTCAGCGCCTCCAGCGTTTCCAGCAGCGTAACGGCGGGGGCGCTCTCATTCCAGCTGTAGCCGAGCTTGCCAAAACAGTTGGTTGGACGCTGCGGCCAGTGGACCTGGTAAAGGTCGAGATAGTCGGTTTGCAGGCGCTTCAGGCTCGCGTCCAGCGCGGCGCGGATATTTTTGCGATCGAGGATTTGGTTTGGGCGGATCCCGGCATCGTTGTTTCGCGCGGGGCCACTCACTTTCGAGGCGATAACCAGCTTTTCACGGTTACCGCGTTTTACCAGCCAGTTACCGACGTAGGTTTCGGTAAGTCCCTGCGTTTCAGGGCGTGGAGGCACAGGGTACATCTCTGCGACATCAATCAGGTTAATCCCCTGGCTGACGGCATAATCGAGTTGTGCATGGGCATCGGCTTCGCTGTTTTGTTCACCAAATGTCATCGTGCCCAACCCCAGTTGACTTATCTCCAGAGCGCTGTGGGGGATACGGTGATAATGCATAGCCGGCTTCCTTCAATAGACATGTAGACCGCGTCAGGAACCTCCCGACAAAGGAATATAAACATGGCAGAGGGGAAGCAAAAGGGGAAGAAAAAAATCAAAAAGGCCAGTAGGCTACTGACCTCCGACTGTTATCGCTCAATAATTTGCGAGACTTCGTCGCGATTGATCTGCATTTTATTGCCTGCCTGGTCATGGTAGCTGACCAGACCGGTATCATCGTCGACTTCAGGTTTACCGTCAGTCAGGATCATCCGGCCGTCTTTCGTCGCCATGACGTAATCACTGCTGCAGCCCGAAACGGCAAACGCCAACCCGACTGCTGAAATTAACACCGCCCATTTTTTCATCGTTATCGTCCTCATCTGGCTCGTATCAAATCATAGTGTAGTATTAACCCGTTATAGCAACCGGGTGAAGCGGTAAAATCTTAAAAACCAGGCGATTATGTTTGTGAGCTCGCAAAATAAGTAAAAAACTATGTTTTAAGTAAGAAATGACGAGCAAGCAGCGCGCCGGTGAAATTTTTTTTGAGATAAAAACCGCGCGGCAGCGTCAGTATGGGTTCGCCCATCGCGCCGATCGCCTCGGTTAGCGCTTTGCTGTTTGCCGCTTTCGGGCGCAGCTGTAACACTTCTCCGTGCCGGGCGGTAATTCGCTCGACCTGACCGAGCACAATCATGTCCATCAGTTCTTCCCAGTCCAGGCGCAACTGATGCTCCTCTTCTTCATCCGGGCTCCAGAGCAGCGGCGCGCCAACGCGGCGTTCAGCTAACGGGATCTGCCGTTCGCCTTCAACCGGAACCCAAAGCACGCGATTCAGCTTATGGCGCACGTGGCTGGTTTCCCACGTTACGCCGGTATTGCCGGTTAAGGGCGCAACGCAGACAAAGGTAGTCTCCAGGGGCCGACCCTGGCGGTCGATAGGAATAGTTTTTAACTCTACGCCAAGGGCCGCGAAATCTTGCTCTGGCTTGCTCCCGGCGCTTGCCCCCAGCCACAGCTCCAGAAGCATGCCGATCCAGCCCTTATCTCGTTTCAGATCCTTCGGGATCTGTAGCCCTGCCATCGCCGCCAGTTCGCCCAGCGAGAAGCCTGCAAGGCGCTGAGCCTGCTGTAGCAACTGGCTTTCGCTCGAAGGCGGTGAGAACAAGGGTGAAAGCGGATGCATGACGATAACCTTTTGATTAAAAAATAAACGAAGAAACAGTCCCCTGTGGATAGAGTTTAACTTTTTCTGTACCAATATTCCATGTGCATGATTTATAGGTTTTTTTATGAATTTTTCACGGTTTCATCAGGGACGCAAAACGGGTTGTTCAAATCTGGTCACTGACAATAAACAGGATCTTACACCATGTTATCCACAGAAAAATGGGATAACTGGGCATAACCCTGACTACTGTTTCAATTTACAGCCTTGACGTGCGACGAAAATCCAAATTTCAGACAAATTGTGCCTAACTTATTGGCACAATCTGTGGATAAAACCGACGCTGTTCGATCTTTCATCAGCACGACGATCCCTGCTGTGACGATCGTCACGCTATTCTGCATTTTGTTTGTTGATATGAATATAAGATAATGAAAAATATGGCCTTATGTTGAAGGCGAGAAACGGGAGGGCAGAGGCCATTTCAGGTTGTTCATCGGTAATCAGACACTTCTTCACAACTATATCCACAGAAAAGGTGAATAAAATTGCCCTTGAGACCGCACATCTGTTTATAACTCTGCGCTTATTTGTGAGTTATTCAAATGTTATTAGGTTGCAGGCCTGTAAGAGAGTGGTTTACCGCCTCACTGTAGTGTGAAACAATCATTCATATATAAGGTTTAGTTTGGGGTAGTCCGGTGATTGATGACGATGGCTACCGCCCGAACGTAGGAATAGTAATTTGTAATCGTCAGGGCCAGGTCATGTGGGCCCGTCGATATGGTCAGCACTCCTGGCAGTTCCCGCAAGGCGGGATCAATCCGGGAGAGTCCCCAGAACAAGCGATGTACCGGGAGCTTTTTGAAGAGGTCGGTTTAAGCCGAAAAGATGTTCGCATCCTTGCCTCGACCCGCAACTGGTTGCGTTACAAGTTACCGAAACGTTTGGTGCGTTGGGACACAAAGCCGGTTTGTATCGGCCAGAAACAGAAGTGGTTTCTTCTGCAGTTGGTGGGCAACGATTCGGACATCAATATGCAAACCAGCAGTACGCCGGAGTTCGATGGCTGGCGCTGGGTGAGCTATTGGTATCCTGTTCGTCAGGTCGTGTCATTTAAGCGCGATGTTTACCGTAGGGTGATGAAAGAGTTTGCAAGTGTGGTGATGCAGCTTCAGGAGATCCCGCCTAAGCCGCAGAGCGCACCTGCCTGGCGACGTAAAAGAGGTTAAGCTACGCAAATCATGCTCACCCGCTTGCGAGAAATAGTCGAGAAGGTGGCCAGCGCTCCGCGCCTCAACGAGGCGCTGAATATTTTGGTCACTGACATCTGTCTTGCGATGGAGACCGAGGTCTGTTCGGTGTATTTGGCCGACCACGATCGGCGCTGCTATTACCTGATGGCGACCCGCGGTTTGAAAAAGCCGCGGGGGCGCACCGTAACGCTCGCATTTGATGAAGGTATTGTCGGTCTGGTTGGGCGGCTGGCTGAACCTATCAACCTTGCCGACGCTCAAAAACACCCCAGCTTTAAATACATCCCTTCCGTAAAAGAAGAACGCTTCCGCGCGTTTCTGGGTGTGCCGATTATTCAGCGTCGTCAGCTACTCGGTGTGCTGGTCGTCCAGCAGCGCGAGCTGCGTCAGTATGATGAAAGCGAAGAGTCCTTCCTCGTCACGCTGGCGACACAGATGGCGGCGATCCTCTCTCAGTCTCAGCTTGCTGCGCTCTTTGGTCAGTACCGCCATACGCGCATTCGCGCCCTTCCGGCATCGCCAGGGGTGGCGATTGCGGAAGGCTGGATGGACGCCACGCTGCCATTGATGGAGCAGGTCTACGAAGCCTCTACGCTTGATGAAGCGCTGGAGCGCGAGCGTCTTACCGCCGCGCTGGAAGAGGCGGCCAATGAGTTCCGTCGCTACAGCAAGCGCTTTGCCGCTGGTGCGCAAAAAGAGACGGCGGCCATCTTCGACCTCTACTCGCACCTGCTTTCCGACGCGCGTCTGCGCCGTGAGCTTTTTGCTGAGGTTGATAAAGGCGCAGTCGCGGAGTGGGCGGTTAAAAAGGTCATCGAAAAATTTGCCGAGCAGTTCGCTGCCCTGACCGACGGTTATCTGAAAGAGCGGGCGGGAGATCTCCGCGCGCTGGGACAGCGCCTGCTGTTCCACCTCGATGATACTATTCAGGGGCCGAATGCCTGGCCAAAACGGTTTGTGCTGGTGGCCGATGAACTTTCGGCAACAACGCTGGCCGAGCTGCCGCAGGACAGACTCGCTGGGGTTGTCGTACGTGATGGTGCAGCGAACTCCCATGCCGCCATTATGGTGCGCGCGCTCGGTATCCCTACCGTTATGGGGGCGGATATTCAGCCCTCGGTGCTGCACCGCCGCACGCTGGTGGTTGATGGTTACCGCGGTGAACTGCTGGTCGATCCTGAGCCGGTTCTGCTCCAGGAATATCAGCGTCTCATCAGCGAAGAGAATGAATTAAGCAAGCTGGCGGAAGATGACGTTAACCTGCCCGCGCAGCTGAAAAGCGGAGAGCGGATCAAAGTCATGCTCAACGCCGGCTTAAGCCCCGAGCACGAAGAGAAGCTTGGCAGCCGCATCGACGGGATCGGTTTATACCGCACTGAAATCCCCTTCATGCTGCAGAGCGGTTTCCCCTCCGAAGAGGAGCAGGTGGCGCAGTATCAGGGGATGTTGCAGATGTTCAACGACAAGCCTGTCACCCTGCGAACCCTGGATGTCGGGGCGGATAAACAGCTGCCGTATATGCCCATCAGCGAAGAGAACCCGTGTCTGGGCTGGCGCGGGATCCGTATTACGCTCGATCAGCCGGAGATCTTCCTGATCCAGGTGCGCGCGATGCTGCGCGCCAACGCCGCGACGGGCAATCTCAGTATCCTGCTGCCGATGGTAACCAGCATAGATGAAATCGACGAAGCGCGGCGCCTGATCGAACGTGCTGGTCGTGAAGTGGAAGAGATGATTGGCTATGCGATCCCGAAACCACGGATCGGCGTCATGCTCGAAGTGCCATCTATGGTCTTTATGCTGCCGCAGCTGGCAAATCGCGTTGATTTTATCTCTGTCGGTACCAACGACCTGACGCAATATATTCTGGCCGTCGACCGGAACAACACCCGCGTCGCCAGTATATACGATAGCCTGCACCCGGCGATCATTCGCGCGCTGGCGATGATTGCCCGTGAGGCTGAACAGTACGGTGTTGATCTCCGCCTGTGCGGTGAAATGGCCGGAGACTCGATGTGTGTCGCGATCCTGATTGGTCTGGGGTATCGCCATCTGTCAATGAACGGCCGCGCAGTAGCGCGCGTGAAGTATTTGTTGCGGCATATCGACATCAATGATGCCCGCGAGCTGGCTGAGCGCAGCCTTGAGGCGCAGCTGGCCGCAGAGGTTCGTCACCAGGTGGCGGCATTTATGGAACGGCGCGGTATGGGCGGCCTGATCCGCGGTGGTCGCTAATCGTCTTTCGTCCTCTCCTTGTGGAGAGGGCGCCAGTGCGCACAAAAACCTATACACATCTTTTACATCTCTGGCGCATCCTCCGCGCCCGCCTTATGCTATGATTCGCAACTTTGGAGCCTCTGCTTAAGGCAGAATCGCATGTCTACCGCTGTCCACTTTCAGCGGAATAACAACATCTTGTGGTGACAGATGAACAGTGGTTATCTGCATTTTCCGGAGTTTGATCCGGTCATTTTCTCAGTAGGACCTGTTTCGCTTCACTGGTACGGTCTGATGTACCTGGTGGGCTTTATTTTTGCCATGTGGCTCGCGGGCCGTCGCGCCAGCCGTCCTGGCAGCGGCTGGACCAAAAACGAAGTTGAAAACCTGCTGTACGCGGGCTTCCTCGGCGTGTTCCTCGGTGGCCGTATTGGGTATGTACTGTTCTATAACTTCCCGGTGTTCCTGAACGATCCCCTCTACCTGTTCCGCGTCTGGGACGGCGGCATGTCCTTCCACGGGGGCCTGATTGGGGTGATCCTGGTGATGGTGATTTTTGCCAAACGCACCAAACGCAACTTCTTCCAGGTGTCAGATTTTATCGCACCGCTGATCCCGTTTGGTCTGGGGGCGGGTCGTCTGGGCAACTTTATTAACGGTGAGCTGTGGGGCCGCGTTGATCCAAGCGTACCGTACACGATGCTCTTCCCGGGCTCCCGCGCGGAAGATATCGCCCTGCTGCCGTCGCACCCGGAGTGGCAGTCCATTTTCGATACCTACGGCGTGCTGCCGCGTCATATGTCCCAGCTGTATGAACTGGCGCTGGAAGGCGTGGTGCTGTTTATCATCCTCAATCTGTTTATTCGCAAGCCGCGCCCGATGGGAGCTGTTTCCGGACTGTTCCTGATTGGCTATGGCGCGTTCCGCATCATCGTTGAATTCTTCCGCCAGCCGGATGCGCAGTTTACCGGCGAATGGGTACAGTACATCAGCATGGGGCAGATCCTCTCCATTCCGATGATTGTCGCGGGTGCCATTATGATGATTTGGGCGTATCGTCGTCGTCCACAGCAACAACTTTCCTGAGGAACCATGAAACAGTATCTTGAATTGATGAAAAAAGTGCTCGATGAGGGCACGCCGAAAAACGACCGTACCGGTACCGGTACGCTCTCCATTTTTGGCCACCAGATGCGCTTCAATCTGCAAGAAGGCTTCCCTCTGGTGACGACGAAGCGCTGCCACCTGCGCTCGATCATTCATGAACTGCTCTGGTTCCTGCAAGGCGACACTAACGTTGCGTATCTGCACGAAAATAACGTCTCCATCTGGGACGAATGGGCAGATGAAAACGGCAACCTGGGCCCGGTTTACGGCAAGCAGTGGCGCGCATGGCCAACGCCTGATGGCCGCCATATTGACCAGATCACCACCGTGATGAACCAGCTGAAAAACGATCCGGACTCGCGCCGAATCATCGTTTCCGCCTGGAACGTGGGCGAGCTGGACAAAATGGCGCTGGCTCCGTGCCACGCGTTCTTCCAGTTCTATGTCGCAGACGGCAAGCTCTCCTGCCAGCTCTACCAGCGCTCCTGTGACGTGTTCCTCGGCCTGCCGTTTAACATTGCCAGCTATGCGCTGTTAGTCCACATGATGGCGCAGCAGTGCGACCTGGAAGTGGGTGATTTCGTCTGGACAGGTGGGGACACCCATCTTTACAGCAATCATATGGAACAGACGCATCTTCAGCTCACTCGTGAACCGCGCGCGTTGCCGAAGCTGATTATCAAACGCAAACCGGAATCGATCTTCGATTACCGCTTTGATGATTTTGAGATTGAGGGCTACGACCCGTACCCTGGTATCAAAGCGCCCGTCGCTATCTGATGCGGTAAAGCGTGACATAACCGGTGCTGTTTAGCGCCGGTTTTTTTTCGTCTTTATTCCATTTTCCGAGGCGTTATCCAGAAAACGTGCAACGCGCTGCAACTCTCCTGATACTTCGGATAACGCCTCGTAAAAACATTATTCACCGCTCGCCACGCCCACGGCGAATCGCCACACTTCCCGCATGAAAAAAGAGAACGGCTTTACGCTTATCGAAACGCTGGTGGCAGTCTCGCTGGTTGTCATACTCAGCGCCTCAGGTCTGTACGGCTGGGACAGCTGGCAGCGGCAGCAGCGGCTGTGGCAAACCGCCAGCCAGGTGCGCGACTATCTGGTGTTTCTGCGCAACCATGCCAACCGCTACAACCGCGACCATCAAATTAGCCTTCAGCGGTTGGGGGAGACAGAGTGTCTGGTGAGCTCTCCCGTGCAAGGCTGTGAGAAAGGCAGCCCCTTTGTTCTGATTCCACTCTGGCCAGAGGTCGCGGTGAGCGAGGTCACACCTTCATTAGGGTTCTATGGGTTAAGGGATACGGCATGGGCAGGGCGGATACGCCTGCAAAGCCGTGCCGGAGAATGGCTTATCCTGGTCTCAGACGGAGGGCGCATCAGAATGTGTAAGGTCTCACAAGGAGGATCATGTCGATGAGACAACGCGGTTTCTCGCTGACAGAAGTTCTGATTGCTACGGCCATCAGTAGCCTGTTGTTGATTGGCGCATCGCGCTTTCTACCCGGATTGCAGCAGGCGGTATTACTGCAATCCGGCCAGAGAGAGCTGGAAGAAGAGGTCTGGCAGCGCCTGTTTGCTCTCGGCAAACAGCTTCAGCGTGCGGGTTACTGTGCGGGGAACTGCCAGGGGCAAGGGCTGGCGATCGCAAGGCAGGGCAGCTGCGTCATTGTTCGGTGGGATGCCAACAGTAACGGTCGCTGGGACCGCAGTGCATCAGAAAACGACAGCACCGGTTTTCGTCTGGAATCGGGCGCGCTGGAAACGCTTCGTGGGGCAACCTCGTGTGAAGGTCAGGGATGGGAAAAGCTCACGGACCCGGACAGGCTCGCCATCGCGCATTTTGTGGTGAGGAAAGTAACACACGCCGGGTTTGCGCCGGAGTTGAATATCGAACTGTCCGCCCTGCGCAACGGCGATCAAGGAGAGCCTTATCAGGCTTTGTATACGGTCACGGGGTACAACCTGTGAACCGTCAACGCGGTATGTCTTCGCTGGCGCTGGTTCTACTTTTACTGGTGCTTGGTACGCTGATCCTCACCGGCCTTAACCAGCAGCTGACAACGTTCAGCGCGCTCGTTGGCGGTGAGAGCCGTTCGCTGCAGCAGCAGGCTTCTGTACAGTCAGCGCTTGAGTGGGGACGCGTTCAGAGCTGGTCACCCGATCCTGAAGTCCAGTGCAAAAAGGCACCCGCGTGGCAAGTGTGTTTGCGGCGGCTGAGTGAGACCACTGTTTTACTGATTGCCGGAGTCAACGACCTGCTGCTCTGGCGTTCAGGAGAGATTATTGACGGTAATATTCGCTTTTCGCCTCACGGCTGGAGTGATTTTTGCCCACTAAAGGAACGTTCGCTATGCCAGCTGCCGTAAGCAAAGAAAAAGGATTTAGCATGGTTGAGGTTCTGCTGGCGATGATGCTGCTGGTCATCATCGTCACGGCACTGGCCGGTTATCATCGGGCGCTGGCGGCGCGGTTTACGCAGTTTAACCAGTATCGTCAGCTCTGGCACCACGCCTGGAATCAGGCTCAGCTCTCAACAAATGTTCTGCCCGCAGGCTGGCAGGCCAGTCGGGTGCAGACAACGCACGCAGGATGTGTCAGCATCACGGTTACACTTATTTCTCCTCTGGGGCGACGCGGTGAAATAACGCGTCTGCATTGCCCGGTTAGCCAGTAGTCGGGAGCGTCTATGTTAAGGGTCTACCACTCAAATCGTCTGGATGTGCTGGAAGCACTGATGGAATTTATCGTTGAGCGCGAGCGGCTCGACGATCCTTTTGAGCCTGAAATGGTGCTGGTGCAGAGCACCGGTATGGCACAGTGGCTGCAAATGTCGCTTTCCCGTAAGTTTGGCATTGCCGCGAATATTGATTTCCCGCTGCCCGCGAGCTTTATCTGGGAGATGTTTGTTCGCGTGTTACCGGACATCCCCGAGCAGAGCGCCTTCAACAAGCAGGGCATGAGCTGGAAGCTGATGGCGCTGCTGCCGGAGATGCTCCAGCACGATGAATTCGCCATGCTGCGCCACTACCTTAATGACGATACCGATAAGCGCAAGCTGTTCCAGCTGGCGTCGCGCACCGCCGATCTCTACGACCAATACCTTGTTTACCGTTCTGACTGGTTAATTCGCTGGGAAGCGGGCGAACTGGTTGAAGGGTTACCGGAGGCGCAAATATGGCAGGCACCGCTTTGGAAAGCGCTGGTCGAGCATACGGAGAAACTTGGGCAGCCTAAGTGGCACCGTGCCAACCTGTACGATCGGTTTATCTCAATACTCGAGAATGCGTCGGCGCGTCCAGCCCGACTGCCGTCACGCGTTTTTATCTGTGGGATATCCGCATTACCGCCTGTTTATCTGAAAGCGTTGAATGCGCTGGGTAAACATATCGATATTCATATTTTGTTCACCAACCCTTGCCGACAGTATTGGGGGGATATCCTCGACGAACGTTGGCTTGCGCGGCTGGTGACTCGCCAGCGAAAGCGCCTTTTTGAAGAACGATCCGTCCCGCTGTTTAAAGACGGCTCGACTGCCGGGCAACTTTTTGATGAAGACGGCATCCAGAACCTGCCCAATCCACTGCTTGCCTCATGGGGGAAGCTGGGGCGTGATTACATTCACATGCTCTCCGATATTACGTCATCAGGCGAAGGTGACGTTGACGCCTTTGTCGAGATCGCCCCGGATAGTCTGCTGCATAATATTCAGTTAGATATTCTGGATCTGGAGAACCGCGCCGTCATGGGCGTGACGGCGAAAGAGTTTGAGCGCAGCGACAGCAAGCGGAAGCTGGACGCTGAGGATCGCAGTATCACGATCCATGTTTGTCATAGCCCGCAGCGTGAGGTCGAAGTGCTTCACGATCGACTGCTGGCGATGCTGCAGGACGACCCTGAACTGACGCCGCGCGATATCGTGGTGATGGTGGCGGACATCGACAGCTACAGTCCCTTTATTCAGGCCGTCTTCGGCAGTGCGACGGGTGAGCGATATCTGCCTTACGCCATCTCTGACCGTCGTGCCCGTCAGTCGCACCCGGCATTGCAGGCATTTATCACCCTGCTTTCACTGCCGGATAGCCGGTTTATCTCCGAAGATGTTCTGGCGTTACTGGATGTTCCCGTGCTGGCAGCCCGCTTCAACATCAATGAAGAAGGGCTGCGCTATCTTCGCCAGTGGGTAAACGAATCAGGCGTTCGCTGGGGCATCGATGACGATAACGTCCAGGAGTTCGAGCTTCCCCCAACCGGCCAGCATACCTGGCGGTTTGGCCTGACGCGTATGCTGCTGGGCTACGCCATGGAGAGCAGCCAGGGCGAGTGGAACGAAGTGCTGCCTTACGATGAGTCCAGCGGTTTGATTGCTGACCTGGTAGGGCATTTAGCTTCTCTGCTGATGCAGCTTAACCGCTGGCGCCGTGAGCTAATGCAGCCGCGTCCGCTTGAAGAGTGGCTCCCGGTGTGCAGGGCGTTACTTAATGATTTCTTCCTGCCAGACAACGACACCGAAGCGGCGATGGCGCTCATTGAAACGCAGTGGCAGGCTATCGTTGACGAGGGCGTGAATTCCCACTATCGCGAAGCGATTCCTTTGTCGCTGCTGAGAGATGAGTTGACGCAGCGCCTTGACCAGGAGCGAATCAGCCAGCGTTTCCTGGCAGGCCCCATCAATATCTGTACCCTGATGCCAATGCGCTCAATTCCCTTTAAGGTGGTCTGCCTGCTCGGCATGAACGACGGTGTTTATCCTCGGGCCCTGGCACCGCTGGGGTTCGATTTGATGAACGCAGATCCAAAGCGGGGGGACCGTAGCCGTCGTGATGATGACCGCTATCTCTTCCTTGAAGCGCTCATCTCCGCTCAAAGTAAGCTCTATATCAGCTATATCGGGCGTTCCATTCAGGACAACAGCGAGCGCTTCCCCTCCGTTCTGGTGCAGGAACTGGTGGACTATATCGGCCAGAGCCACTATCTGGCTGGGGATGAGGCGCTTAACTGCGACGAAAGCGAGCAGCGGGTGAAGGCGCACATTACCTGTATCCACAGCCGCATGCCGTTTGACCCGGTAAACTATATTGTCAGCGAACAGCAGAGCTATGCCCGCGAATGGCTGCCAGCAGCGAAAAAAGAGGGGAGAGCCCATACGGATTTTATTCAGCCGCTTGATCCGCTGCCCATTAACACTCTGACTTTCGAACAGCTTCAGCGGTTTTGGGCGCATCCGGTGCGCGCCTTCTTCCAGCAGCGATTACAGGTCAACTTCCGCTCTGAAGAGAGCGAAATTCCTGATGCAGAACCCTTTACTCTGGAAGGACTGGAGCGCTATCAGCTAAACCTCCAGCTGCTTAATGCGCTGGTTGAAGAGGAAGATGCAGACAAACTTTACCGCCGCTACCGTGCCGCAGGGCAACTACCTTACGGTGCGTTTGGGGAAATCGTCTGGGAGGCGCAGTGCCAGGAGATGACCGCTCTGGCGGAGCGCGTCAGGGAGCACCGCCAGCCCGGACACAGCATCGAAATCGATCTCAGCTGCAAGGGCATACAGCTCACGGGCTGGCTAACCCAGGTTCAGCCAGATGGGCTACTGCGCTGGCGGCCTTCTCTGCTCAGCGTTTCACAAGGATTGCAACTCTGGCTGGAACATCTTGTCTACAGTGCGGGTGGGAATAAAGGTGAAAGCCGGATCTTCGTGCGCAAAGAGGGCGAATGGCGCTTCCCACCCATGGAGGCAGAACAGGCGTTACGCTATCTGTCCTTGTATATTGAGGGCTATCTTCAGGGAATGAACAAACCCCTCCTGTTACTGCCCGAAAGTGGCGGTGCGTGGATAAAAGCCTGTTATGACGCGCAGAATGATGCGATGTTAACGGATGAGGCTTCGCTGCAGAAAGCGCGCAGTAAATTTATGCAGGCCTATGAAGGAAACATGATGGTACGCGGTGAAGGTGAGGATGTCTGGTATCAACGTCTATGGCGAACGCTTGAACCAGAATACTTCGAGGCTATTACGGAAGAGGCACAGCGCTACCTGTTACCGTTGTTTAAGTTTAATCAGTCCTGAGCGCTGTATAAAAATTGCGCAGCATGGGGTGTTCATTTATGATGCACTTCTTATCACGGACTGATGTACCTAAATAAAGAGATGTTGGCGTGTCCAGCACGCAGTTTGTTAATGATGTTTGCCCTAAATAATTCGAGTTGCAGGAAGGCGGCAAGGGCGTGAATCTCCGGGAGCTTACATGAGTAAGTGACTGGGGTGAACGCATGCAGCCGACGCACATGCAACTTGAAGTATGACGGGATAGCCGTGATAAAGAGGTCGTAATGCCAGGCAGCACCTTGTTCAAAGCGTTTGTTTTGTTTGTCGCCCTTTGGGCTCCCGTCACTCAGGCAGACTCCGGTTGGCAACCCGTTCAGGAAACTATCCGTAAGAGCGAAAAAGATACCCGTCAGTATCAGGCTATCCGCCTTGATAACGGTATGACCGTGCTGCTGGTTTCCGATCCGCAGGCGGTGAAATCCCTCTCGGCGTTAGTGGTGCCGGTTGGATCGCTGGAAGATCCTGAGGCGCATCCGGGGCTGGCGCATTACCTCGAACACATGACGCTGATGGGCTCTAAAAAATATCCGCAGCCGGATAGCCTTTCAGAATTCCTGAAAATGCACGGCGGCAGCCACAACGCCAGCACGGCACCGTACCGCACGGCCTTTTATCTCGAAGTCGAAAATGACGCGCTGGCAGGGGCGGTTGATCGTCTTGCCGATGCTATCGCCGCGCCGCTGCTGGATAAAAAATACGCCGACCGCGAGCGCAATGCCGTCAATGCGGAGCTGACCTTGGCCCGTACCCGGGACGGTATGCGTATGGCGCAGGTCAGCGCCGAGACCATCAACCCGGCGCATCCGGGCTCACGTTTCTCGGGCGGTAACCTGGAGACGCTGAGCGATAAACCGGGAAGCCCGGTCATTGACGCCCTGCATGCGTTTCGTGACAAATACTACTCCGCCAACCTGATGAAGGCGGTTATTTACAGCAACAAACCGTTGCCGGAGCTTGCCGGACTGGCGGCACAAACGTTTGGCCGGGTGCCGAATAAAAATATTGACCTGCCGAAGATAGACGTACCGGTTGTCACGGACGCGCAAAAAGGGATCGTCATCCACTACGTCCCTGCCATGCCCCGCAAAGTGCTGCGCGTTGAGTTCCGCATTGATAACAACACAGCCCAGTTTCGCAGTAAAACCGACGAGCTGGTGACCTACCTGATTGGTAACCGCAGCCCGGGAACCTTATCTGACTGGCTGCAAAAACAGGGGCTGGTGGAAGGGATCCGCGCCGATTCCGATCCCGTGGTAAACGGCAACAGCGGCGTGCTGGCGATCTCCGCCACCCTGACCGACAAAGGTCAGGCCAACCGTGATGAAGTGGTGGCGGCTATCTTTAGCTACCTCTCTTTACTGCGCGAGAAAGGCGTCGATAAGCGCTATTTTGATGAACTGGCGCACGTGCTGGATCTCGATTTCCGTTACCCGTCCATTACCCGCGATATGGATTACGTGGAGTGGCTGGCGGATACCATGATCCGCGTGCCGGTGGCGCACACGCTCGACGCGGTCAATATTGCCGATCGTTATGATGCCGAGGCGGTAAAAGCGCGCCTGGCGATGATGACGCCGCAAAATGCCCGCATCTGGTACATCAGCCCGAACGAACCGCATAACAAGACGGCATACTTTGTTGATGCCCCTTATCAGGTAGACAAAATCAGCGACCAGACCTTCGCCGACTGGCAGAAGAAGGCCGGTGAGATTGCGTTGAAGCTGCCGGAGCTGAACCCCTATATCCCGGATGATTTCTCGCTGATCAAAACGACTAAGGATTATCCGCACCCGGAGCTCATTATTGATGAACCGACGCTTCGCGTGGTGTATACCCCAAGCCGTTATTTTGCGAGCGAGCCAAAGGCCGATGTCAGCGTGGTCCTGCGTAACCCGAAAGCGATGAACAGCGCCAAAAATCAGGTGATGTTCGCGCTCAATGACTATCTGGCCGGTATCGCGCTCGATCAGCTCAGCAACCAGGCGGCCGTGGGCGGGATCAGTTTCTCCACCAACGCCAACAACGGTTTGATGCTTAATGCAAATGGCTATACTCAGCGTCTGCCTCAGCTTTTCAAGGCACTGCTCGAGGGTTACTTCAGCTACACGCCAACGGAAGAGCAGCTTGAGCAGGCTAAATCCTGGTATGCGCAGATGATGGATTCTGCAGAAAAGGGCAAAGCTTACGATCAGGCGCTTATGCCGGCACAAATGCTGTCGCAAATACCTTATTTCCAGCGTGAAGAACGCCGCGCCTTGCTGCCATCAATCTCATTAAAAGAGGTGCTGGCTTACCGTGACTCGCTAAAAACTAACACGCGCCCGGAGTTTCTTATCGTCGGCAACATGAGCGAAGATCAGGCCAAAACGCTGGCAGAAAATGTTCGCACGCAGCTCGGTTCGAAAGGGGACGAGTGGTGCCGTAACCAGGACGTGCTGGTTGAGAAAAAACAGAATGTGATCTTTGAAAAAGCGGGCAGCAGCACCGATTCCGCGCTGGCCGCGGTGTTTGTGCCAACGGGCTATGATGAATTCGCAAGCTCTGCGCAGAGCGCCGTTCTGGGTCAGATTATTCAGCCGTGGTTCTATAACCAGCTGCGCACAGAAGAGCAGCTTGGCTATGCGGTATTTGCTTTCTCAATGAACGTGGGGCGTCAATGGGGGCTGGGCTTCCTGCTGCAAAGCAGCGACAAACAGCCGGCCTATCTCTGGCACCGCTATCAGGCGTTCTTCCCGCAGGTGGAAGCAAAACTGCGGGCCATGAAGCCGGAAGAGTTTGCTCAGATCCAGCAGGCCGTCATCGCTCAGGTGATGCAGCCGCCGCAGACGCTGGGCGAAGAGGCGTCGCAGCTGAGCAAAGATTTCGATCGCGGTAATCTGAAATTTGATTCGCGTGATAAAGTAGTGGCCGAGATAAAACAGCTGACGCCGCAGAAGGCTGCCGATTTCTTCCATCAGGCCGTGATTAAGCCGCAGGGCATCACTATCCTGTCTCAGGTTTCCGGTAGCCAGAACGGGAAAACGGACTACGTGAACCCGAAAGGCTGGAAAGTCTGGAAGAGCGTCAGCGTGTTGCAGCAATCTATGCCCTGGAGTAAGAAAGAATGACCGATACCGCTGAGTCCCTTGATCCCTTACGTTTACCTCTGCAGGGTGAACGATTGATTGAAGCCTCAGCGGGAACGGGAAAAACCTTCACCATCGCCGCGCTCTATCTGCGCCTGCTGTTAGGGCTTGGCGGTAACGCCGCTTTTCCTCGTCCTTTGAGCGTTGAAGAGCTGCTGGTCGTTACCTTTACCGAGGCTGCCACCGCTGAGCTGCGCGGCCGTATTCGGACCAATATCCACGAACTGCGCATCGCCTGTCTGCGCCAGAGCACGGATAACCCTCTATACGCGAGCCTTCTGAAAGAGATTGCCGATAAGCAACAGGCAGCCCAGTGGCTGCTCCTCGCAGAAAGGCAGATGGACGAAGCGTCCGTCTTCACCATTCACGGTTTTTGCCAGCGCATGCTGAGCCTGAATGCGTTTGAATCCGGCATGCTGTTTGAGCAACAGCTTATTGAAGATGAATCCGTGCTTCGCTATCAGGCCTGCGCGGATTTCTGGCGTCGCCACTGCTATCCGTTACAGCGGGATATTGCGGAAGCGGTACATGCGTTGTGGAAGGGGCCCGAAGCACTGTTGCGCGCCATCGATCGTTATCTTCAGGGGGAAGCGCCGGTCATCAAATCTCCGCCCCCGGCGGATGAAACCCTGGCCTCGCGCCATGAAAAAATCATCGCGAAAATTGCTGACATCAAGCAAAAGTGGATGGAGTCAGTCGGCGAGATTGACGCCATCCTCGAAAATTCCGGGATTGACCGCCGCAAGTTCAACCGCGGCAACCAGGGCAAATGGATCGAAAAGATCAGCGCGTGGGCGCAGGAAGAGACGCGCAGTTACCAGCTCCCGGATGCGCTGGAGAAATTCTCCCGGCGTTTCCTGGTTGAGCGGACCAAAGCCGACGGTATCGTGCCTGAACATCCCCTGTTTCTGGCGATTGAAACCCTGCTGGCGGAGCCCCTGACGCTCAACGATCTGATGATCACTCGCGCCATGACGGAGATCCGCGACGCCGTCGCGCGTGAAAAGCGTCGCCGGGGCGAACTGGGGTTCGACGATATGCTGAGCCGACTTGATGCGGCGCTGTGCAGTGAAAATGGCGAAGCGCTTGCCGCTGCGATTCGCACCCGCTTCCCGGTGGCAATGATTGACGAATTTCAGGACACCGACCCACAGCAGTACCGCATTTTCCGCCGTATCTGGCGCCAGCAGCCCGGCACCGCGTTGTTGTTAATCGGCGATCCTAAGCAGGCCATTTACGCCTTCCGCGGTGCGGATATTTTTACCTACATGAAAGCCCGTAGCGAGGTTGACGCGCACTACACGCTCGACACCAACTGGCGCTCTTCTCCCGGCATGGTGGAAAGCGTCAATGCGCTCTTCAGCCGCATGGATACGGCGTTTATGTTCCGGGAGATCCCTTTCCAGCCGGTCAAGTTCGCCCCTAAAAATACCGCGTTGCGCTTCGAGGTTAATGGCGAAACTCAGCCAGCCATGAACTTCTGGCTACTTGACGGGGAAGGCTGGGGCGTCGCGGACTATCAAAATGCTATGGCCCAGCACTGTGCGGCGCAAATTAGGGACTGGCTCAGCGCAGGCGCGCGCGGCGATGCGCTGCTGTGGAAGGAGGATAAACCAGCCCCGGTAAAGGCATCTGATATCACGGTGCTGGTGCGCAGCCGTCAGGAGGCCGCGCTTATCCGCGACGCCCTGACGCTACTGAATATACCGTCCGTCTACCTCTCCAACCGCGACAGCGTTTTTGAAACGCTGGAAGCCCTCGAGATGCTATGGCTGCTGCAGGCTGTGCTGGCCCCGGAGCGTGAAAGCACGCTCCGCAGCGCCTTAGCGAGCGCGATGCTCGGGCTGAACGCGCGTGACATTGATGCGCTTAATACTGACGAATTCGCGTGGGATGCTGTGGTAGAAGAGTTTGTGCGCTACCGTGAAAAATGGCAGAAGCGCGGCGTGATGGCGATGGTGCGCGAGCTCATGGCACATCGTCACATTGCGGAAAACATGCTGGCGACAGCGGGCGGCGAGCGCCGTCTGACCGATATTTTGCACATCAGCGAGCTGCTCCAGGAAGCGGGTACGCAGCTGGAGAGCGAGCATGCTCTGGTGCGCTGGCTGGCCCAGCAGATTGCCGACCCTAACAGCAATTCCTCCAGCCAGCAGATGCGCCTCGAGAGCGATAAACATCTGGTGCAGATCGTCACCATTCACAAGTCGAAAGGCCTGGAATATCCGCTGGTCTGGCTGCCGTTTATCGCTAATTATCGCGTGCAGGACCAGGCTTTTTACCACGATCGCGAGTCGTTCGAAGCGGTACTCGACCTCAGCAATGCGGAGTCCAGCGTCGAGCTGGCCGAAGCCGAGCGTCTCGCGGAAGACCTGCGCCTGCTATACGTGGCGCTGACCCGTTCGGTCTGGCACTGTTCCCTGGGCGTCGCGCCGCTGTTCCGGCGCCGTGGCGAAAAGAGCGGCGAGAGTGATTTTCATCTGAGCGCGCTGGGGCGGCTTATTCAGCGCGGCGAGCCTAAAGATGCCGCAGGGCTGCGCCAGTGCATCGAATCACTTTGCTCAGAGCATGTTGCCCTGCATATTCCCTCCCAGCCCGACAGCAGCCGCTGGCAGACGCCGGAGCAGGGAGAGTCAGCGCTGCATGCCCGCGAGGTGGCTCGCACAATCGCTGACGACTGGCGCGTTACCAGTTACTCCGGTTTACAGCAGCACGGACAGAGTATTGCGCAGGATCTGATGCCAAAACTGGACGTGGATGCCGCTGGGGCCGGGAGCGTGCCCGTCGAGCCGGCGCTCACGCCGCATCAGTTTCCGCGCGGCGCCTCGCCGGGCACGTTTTTGCACAGCCTGTTTGAAGAGCTGGATTTTACCCAGCCGGTATCAGAAGAGTGGGTGCTGAAGATGTTACAGAGCGGCGGCTACGACGCACAGTGGCAGCCGGTTCTCACTGAATGGATCCGCGCTGTTCTGCACGCGCCGCTCACGGTGCAGGGGATCTCGCTGAGCCAGCTGACCGCCAAAGATAAGCAGGTGGAGATGGAGTTTTACCTTCCCATCGCCAGCCCGCTCAGGGCCGAGGCGCTTGATGCGCTGATCCGCGAGTACGATCCGTTATCCGCCGGGTGTCCGCCGCTGAATTTTCGCCAGGTGCAGGGGATGCTGAAAGGCTTTATCGACCTGGTTTTCCGCCACGAAGGTCGCTACTACCTGCTGGATTACAAATCGAACTGGCTGGGAGCAAACAGCGAAGCCTATACCCAGCAGGCGATGGCCTCAGCGATGCAAATGCATCGCTACGATCTGCAGTATCAGCTTTACACCCTGGCGCTGCACCGTTACCTGCGCCATCGCATGGCCGATTATCGCTATGAAGATCATTTTGGCGGCGTCATTTACCTGTTTCTGCGCGGCGTGGATGCTAACGACCCGCGTTCGGGTATCTTCAGCACCCGTCCGGCTGTGGAGTTGATTGAAAAGATGGATAACCTGTTTGCTGCAAGCACGGAGGAAGTAGCATGACGATGCAGGCGCTACTGCTGGACGCAATTGAACAACGTGCACTTCGCCACCTGGACGTACAATTTGCCATGATGGTGGCGGGCGAAGAGCCTGCCGTCATGCTTGCCGCGGCGATCCTGAGTAAAGATGCGGGAGAAGGGCATGTCTGTCTGCCGCTTTCACGTCTGGTGGTGGATGAGAAAATGCCGCCGGCTTTACAGGCGTGTTTCGCGCTTCTGGGTGAGGCAGTGGACTGGCAAGAAATATTACTCCGCTCTCCCGCCGTCAGCAGCGCCGATACCGGTACGCCAATGATTTTGACGGGTGAACGTTTGTATCTGAACCGGCTGTGGCGTAACGAACTGACGGTGGCGCGCTTTTTCAGCGAGACCAATGCTCCGCTCCCGTGCGATGAAGCACTGCTCCGGCAAACGCTGGATACGCTGTTTACCTCTGACGACGAGACAGACTGGCAGAAAGTGGCGGCAGCAGTGGCGTTAACGCGGCGAATATCGGTGATTTCGGGCGGGCCTGGCACCGGTAAAACGACCACCGTGGCTAAGCTGCTTGCCGCGCTGATTCAGTTATCGGGTGAGCAAAAGTGTCGTATCCGCCTGGCGGCACCCACCGGTAAAGCGGCTGCACGTCTGACGGAGTCGTTAGGCGGCGCGCTGCAAAAACTGCCGCTTACCGGGGAGCGGCTTGCGCTTTTCCCTAACGAAGCCAGCACGCTGCACCGCTTGCTCGGCGCGCAGCCGGGTAGCCAGCGTCTGCGCTACCATGCCGGTAACCCGCTGCATCTGGACGTGCTGGTGGTGGATGAAGCGTCGATGATTGACCTGACGATGATGTCGCGTTTGATTGATGCGTTGCCGCCGCACGCGCGCGTCATTTTCCTCGGCGACCGCGATCAGCTTGCCTCCGTGGAGGCCGGGGCCGTGCTGGGCGATATCTGCACCTATGCCAGCCTGGGGTATACCGCAGAACGCGCTGAGGAGCTGGCGCGCCTGACCGGATGTTCGCTCGCGGCTGAGAACCATTTACTTGCGGGGGCGCTGCGCGACAGCCTGTGTTTACTGCAAAAAAGCTACCGTTTTGGCAGCGACTCCGGCATTGGTCAGCTTGCGGCGGCGGTGAACCGGGGCGACCGGCACGCTACCTGTGCGGTATTTGACGGTACCTTTACCGATATTGAGAAAAAATCGCTGCAAACCGGGGAAGAGTATCAGGCGATGCTGGATGACGCCCTGCTGGGGTACCAACATTTTCTGACGGGCGTACAGCAGCAAAGCACGCCGGAGCAGGTCATTGCCGCGTTTGGCGAATACCAGCTGCTCTGCGCGTTGAGGGAAGGGCCCTTTGGCGTCAGCGGCCTGAACGACAGGCTGGAACAGCTGCTGGCGCAAAAGCGTAAAATCAACCGTACTCCGCACTCGCGCTGGTATGAAGGCCGGCCGGTGATGATCTCCCGCAACGACAGCGCGCTGGGGTTGTTTAACGGGGATATCGGGATTGCGCTCGATCGCGGGCAGGGGCTTCGCGTCTGGTTCCAGATGCCGGACGGTAGCGTGAAGTCCTTCCAGCCGAGCCGTTTGCCCGAGCATGAAACTGCCTGGGCGATGACGGTGCATAAATCCCAGGGTTCTGAGTTTAACCATGCGGCACTTATCCTGCCCACACAGCTTTCCCCCGTCGTTACCCGCGAGCTGATCTATACCGCCATTACGCGCGCGCGTCAGCGCCTGTCGCTGTATACCGATGAACGGGTGCTGGTACAGGCGATTGCCACCCGCACGGAACGCCGAAGCGGGCTGAGCGCGATATTTGACTCCCTCTGAACGATGCCGGAAAAGAAAGGATTACCCCAGGTCGGCCATCAGCACTTTCGAACGGCGCTGATAGTTGTACATCTCTTTCTTCGTTTCCGGCAGAGAATCAATATCCACCGGCGTGAACCCGCGCTCCTGGAACCAGTGAATGCTGCGCGTCGTCAGGACGAAAAGCTTGCTCAGCCCCATCTGACGCGCCTGTGCCGCCACGCGCTCAAGCAGCATTTCGCCGCGTGAAGAGCTGCGGTAATCCGGGTGCACCGCCACGCAGGCCATTTCTCCGATTTTCTCTTCCGGGAACGGATAGAGGGCGGCGCAGGCAATGGTCAGGTTATCGCGCTGGATAATGGTGAATTTGTCGATCTCCATCTCCAGCTGCTCGCGGGAGCGACGAACCAGAATACCCTGCTGTTCCAGCGGACGGATCAGCTCCAGAATGCCGCCGATATCGTTGATGGTCGCGCGGCGAATCTGCTCCGCACTTTCCATCACAATCTGGGTGCCAATACCGTCGCGGGAGAACAGCTCCTGCAGCAGAGCTCCGTCTTCCTGATAGCTGATCAGGTGACTACGGCGCACGCCGCTGCGGCAGGCCTTCACGGCGCCACGCAGGAAGCGGACGGTGCCGGAGTGGTAATCCCCTTCGGCTTCCAGCGCTTCAACGCGGGCCTGCGCTTCATTCGGGAAGAGTTCCGGCACAATCACCCCTTCATCGTTTACGACGCCCTGGGAGGAGCAAAACCCAATCATTTTTTCCGCCTTCAGCTTGATCGCCAGCTGGGTGGCAATCTCTTCGGACGTCAGGTTAAAGCTTTCACCGGTTACGGAAACCGCCACCGGCCCCATCAGCACAATGGCACCGCTGTCGAGCTGACGGTGAATGGCCTCTTCATCAATACGACGAATGCGGCCGCTGTGGCAGTAATCCACGCCATCGTCCACGCCGAGCGGCTGGGCAATGATAAAGTTGCCGCTCACGACGTTGATATGCGCGCCCTGTAGCGGCGTGTTGTTCAGGCTCATCGACAGGCGAGCGGTGATATCCAGCTGCAGCAGACCCGCCGCCTGCTTCACCAGCTCCAGGGTTTTGGCATCCGTGACGCGGGTATGTTTGTGGTAAATCGGCTCGTGGTGGTGAGCGGCCAGGTTGGCGTCGATCTGCGGGCGCGCGCCATAGACCACCACCAGGCGGATCCCGAGGCTGTGCAGCAGGCCAATGTCATTGACGATGCTAGAAAAATTTTCATGCTCAATGGCTTCGCCGCCCAGCATGATGACAAACGTTTTTCCCCGGTGGGCGTTGATATAGGGAACAGAATGGCGGAATCCCTGGACCAGTTCGGTTCTACGTTCCTTCACCATGGCACAACCCTTAATGAATGTTTATTCGTAATTTATGTATTTTTATTCGATTGTGGGCGCGTGTGCAAGTGCAAATTTTCTGCGACCTACAGAAATTAATAAGTAATCCGTGCGTTAACGTATGATTGTTTACCCTTTTATAGATGACAGTTTATGCGTCATTCGTTAAAGTTTTCGGTCAATCTGCACTTTTGTATATCAGTTTGTTTTCTTGCTCGGGAGAAGCATGTCGGGATCCAATTCAGCAATAAGCCGCCGCCGTTTGTTAAAAGGGGCCGGGGCAATGTGGTTGCTTAGCGTCAGCCAGGTCGGTCTTGCCGCCACGAGTCAGGTGGTGGCGGTGCGCGTCTGGCCGTCGTCGACCTATACGCGCGTGACGGTTGAATCCAATCGCGTGCTGAAATATAAGCAATTTGCCCTCAGCAACCCTGAACGCGTGGTGGTGGATCTCGAAGGGGTGAACCTCAACTCCGTGCTGAAAGGCATGGCGGCGCAGATCCGCGGTGACGATCCGTTTATTAAATCGGCGCGCGTCGGGCAGTTTGATCCGCAAACCGTGCGCATGGTGTTTGAGCTTAAGCAGAACGTTAAGCCGCAGCTGTTCGCCCTGGCGCCCGTCGCGACGTTTAAAGAGCGTCTGGTGATGGATCTTTACCCGGCGAATGCGACGGATATTCAGGATCCGCTTCTCGCCCTGCTGGAGGATTACAACAAAGGCGATCTTCAGCGTCAGGTGCCGCCTGCGCAAAGCGGCCCGCAGCCGGGGAAAGCAGGGCGCGATCGTCCGATTGTGATCATGCTCGATCCCGGCCACGGCGGCGAAGACTCCGGTGCGGTGGGGAAATACCATACGCGTGAAAAAGATGTGGTGCTGCAAATTGCCCGTCGTCTGAAGGCGTTAATTGATAAAGAGGGCAATATGCGCGCCTACATGACGCGCAATGAGGATGTCTTTATCCCGCTGAAGGTGAGGGTGGCGAAAGCGCAGAAGCAGCGTGCCGATCTGTTCGTCTCGATCCATGCGGATGCCTTTACCAGCCGCCAGCCGAGCGGCTCGTCGGTGTTTGCGCTCTCAACCAAGGGCGCGACCAGTACCGCGGCGCGATACCTTGCGGACACCCAGAACGCCTCGGACCTGATCGGTGGCGTGAGCAAAAGCGGCGACCGCTACGTCGACCACACCATGTTCGACATGGTGCAGTCCCTGACCATTAACGACAGCCTGAAGTTTGGTAAAGCGGTGCTGGGCAAGCTGGGGAACATCAATAAGCTGCACAAAAACAGCGTTGAGCAGGCCGGGTTTGCGGTGCTGAAGGCACCGGATATCCCGTCCATTCTGGTAGAAACCGCGTTTATCAGTAACGTTGAAGAAGAGCGTAAGCTCAAGACGGCAAAGTTCCAGCAGGAGGTGGCGGAGTCGATTCTGGCGGGGATACGGGCGTATTTCTCAGACGGGGCGACGCTGGCGCGGCGCGGGTAGGTTTTTAGCCGGGTGAAATGCCCGGCAAATTCACAAACGGCAGATACAAAAAAACACCCTTAAGGGTGTTTATTGTTTTTAGAAGTGTTGGTTGCGGGGGCCGGATT
>NZ_JADBQM010000028.1:0-134425 GCF_014895895.1 Enterobacter cloacae complex sp. P14RS | reverse complement strand
CCCACAGCGCATAGGCCACACCCAGTGCAATTTTCTTCACCGCAAATGAGAGGAAAATATAGGAAAGGGATATCATCACCAGCATTAAAATAAAACCGGTATTGCCCTCGCTGACGCTTGCCCATTTCATTGACAGCGTGCCGGTAATTTCAGCGAGGATAGCCAGGGCTAATAAGATCCAGTAAAACATGTTTTTCTCCTGCTTGAGAATATAATCCATCGTGGCCCGCCGCATGCAGCAAACCAAAAAAATATGAAATTAAATCAGACAGCTAAGCGCGTAGCGCCAGCTCAGGCAGAAGAGGTGACTATAGTGCGGTGCGCCAGTGTTGCTCACCAGCAATCAGGCAGAAGGAGGTAGAAAATAGAGCAGCGTTGTTTGAAGAATAGGTCCTGAACAAATTGTCCATAAAATTACAATTATCCGCGTTGTTGCTTCTCGTCTTTGCGGATGAAAATTGTCCTCGGTAGTTGAACACGCCAAATTTGTACCATAACTGAAGATTTTACTCAAAGTCTTTTCAATTCTTTACCCATCCCGTTTGATTTTGGTTAGTTTATTGCAGGACGTTTACCCTCTATTATAAATAAAAAGCGTTTTTTGGAGTCACCATGGCTAAACCCATTATTACCCTCAACGGGTTAAAAATTGTCATCATGCTGGGCATGCTGGTGATCATACTTACGGGCGTTCGTTTTGCCGCCGACATCATTGTGCCCTTTATTCTGGCCCTGTTTGTTGCGGTGATCCTTAACCCACTGGTCCGGCGCATGACGCGGCTGCGCATCCCGCGCGTGCTGGCAATTACCCTGCTAATTAGCGTCATTATTTTCGCCATGGTGTTACTGGTTGCGTATCTGGGTACCTCGCTGAACGAACTGGCGCGAACGCTGCCGAAATACCGTTCCTCGCTGGCGATACCGCTGCTGCAGCTTGAGCCCTGGCTTCAGCGCGCGGGAATAGAAGTTTCGGTTGAGGAGCTTCTTAAATATATCGACCCTAATGCGGCCATGACCATCGTCACAGGCCTGCTGACGCAGCTTTCCAATGCCATGACCTCCATTTTCCTGCTGTTTTTAACGGTGGTGTTCATGCTGCTGGAGGTGCCACAGCTGCCCGCAAAGTTACAGCAAATCATGGTTCGTCCGGTTGAAGGAATGGGCGCTATTCAGCGCGCGCTGGACAGCGTTTCACGCTATCTGGTACTGAAAACCGTCATCAGCCTGGTCACCGGGGTGGTGGTCTGGGGAATGCTGGTGGCGCTGGACGTCCGCTTTGCGTTCGTCTGGGGGTTACTGGCATTTGCGCTCAATTACATTCCTAACATCGGCTCCGTGCTGGCGGCAATCCCCCCTATTCTTCAGGTGCTGGTGTTCAGCGGATTTTATGATGCGCTGATTCTGCTGGCCGGCTATCTGGCGATTAACCTGGTATTCGGGAATATTCTTGAACCACGAATGATGGGGCGTGGGCTGGGGCTTTCGACGCTGGTCGTCTTTTTGTCCCTGATTTTCTGGGGCTGGCTGCTCGGTCCCGTAGGCATGCTGCTCTCCGTTCCGCTGACCATCATCGTGAAGATTGGTCTGGAACAGACGGCGGGCGGGCAAAGCATCGCCGTGCTGCTGAGCGATATGAGCCATCAATAGCCGTCATTCCGCCATCGACATGAGGGGCTTGCTTGCCCTTCCTCCTTCACGGTAAGCCCTGAGCGCCCTCTGCCAGTCCGTCAGAGGGTACACCGTTCCGGGGCTGTACGCGCTGGCGCGCATCCGGGGCCAGATTTGATCGAACTCCGCGCGCCACGCCTCTGCGCTGAGCCCATCCAGATAGTTACGAATATGGAACCACGCCACGCGCGGCAGGGGCCGCTGCTGGCGGAAGGTCTGCCCGGAGAGGAGCCCGTAGCAGACAAATATGCCCTGCTCCGGCAGCACGCTCAGGATCGCTTCCGCCAGCGCCCCGCCGGTTGCATCGTAAACGACGTCGGCACGCGCGGCAACGGAGAGAATCCGCTGCATGTCATGCTGTGCGACAGGAACGATCCCCATCGCCGCCAGCCGTTCAGCGTGAACGGGCGAACGATGAATACCGTACACCGCCTCTGCCCCCGCCAGACGCGCCCACTGCCCGAGCAGAATAGCGCAATCCGAACCGGCGGCCGTGAGCAGCACCCGCTTTCCCCGCGGTGGATAGTGGCTCAACATCATCTGCGCCGCCAGCGGGTTGATATAGGCCCGCGCGGCCAGGCGTGAATCGACATCATCCGGCACGGGTATCGCATACTCTGCCGGGCAATCCGCATAGCGCTGCCAGGTGCCCTGCCCGCGCAGCGGCAGAACGCGTTTACCCTGCAGATACGCAAAAGACGCGGGCGCCTGAATGACAACGCCGACGCCTTCATAGCCCGCGACGGCGGGCAGCGGGGTTCTGTGGCGGTAAGCGCCCGTAATGGGAATGAGATCGGACGCGTTCACCGGCGCATACAGCATTTGCACGCGGAGGTGTCCCGGTGCAAGCGCGCCCGGCGGCGCGGTTTCAGGTTGCAGAACAGATTCTGGCTCGCCAAAACGGCGATACCAGAGGGCCAGATTTTCCATTACGATCTCACGGCTGACGGCGGAATACTTAATCGCGCCAGCCCATTGCCGGTGCGACATGTTTGAGAATGGACTCAATCACGTGCGCATTGTAATCCACACCGAGCTGGTTCGGTACGGTCAGTAATAACGTATCAGCCTCGGCAATCGCCTCGTCCTTCTTCAGCTGTTCAATCAGCCTGTCAGGCTCCGCGGCATAGCTGCGCCCGAAGATCGCGCGCGTTTTTTCATCAAGATACCCCACGCTATCGCTGTCGTTGCGGCTGGCGCCGAAGTACATCCGGTCGCGGTCGTCCATCAGGGCAAAAATACTGCGGCTGACCGAGACGCGTGGCTGCCGCGTATGCCCTGCCTCTTTCCAGGCCTGACGATAGGCGCGGATCTGTTTTGCCTGCTGAATATGGAACGGCTCACCGGTTTCATCGTCTTTCAGGGTTGAGCTTTGCAGGTTCATGCCGAGCTTAGCGGCCCATACCGCCGTCGCATTCGAACCGGCGCCCCACCAGATACGCTCCCGCAGTCCTTCAGAATACGGTTCCAGGCGCAGCAGCCCAGGCGGATTGGGGAACATCGGCTGTGGATTCGGCTTTGCAAACCCTTCGCCGCGCAGCACCTCAAGCAGCACCTCGGTATGACGGCGCGCCATGTCCGCTTCGTTTTCCCCTTCCTGCGGGACATAGCCGAAATGACGCCAGCCATCAATGACCTGCTCCGGGGAGCCGCGGCTGATGCCAAGCTGCAAACGGCCGCCGGAGATCAGATCTGCCGCGCCCGCATCCTCGGCCATATACATCGGGTTTTCATAGCGCATATCAATCACGCCCGTACCGATTTCAATGGTTTTCGTTTTCGCGCCTATTGCCGCCAGCAGAGGGAACGGCGAGCTAAGCTGACGGGCGAAGTGGTGCACGCGGAAATAGGCGCCGTCCGCGCCCAGCTCTTCAGCGGCCACGGCCAGGTCGATGGACTGCAGCAGCGTGTCTGCCGCCGAGCGCGTGCCGGACTGCGGAGAAGGCGTCCAGTGACCAAACGATAAAAACCCGATCTTTTTCATAACCCTGTGTCCTGATAATGCGTTGCGTTCTGTCCACTTTACGCATTACCCGGTAAGAATAAATGCCGTTTATTTAACGGAATGCATCAAATAAATTGACGGAATAGAGGGGTTCGTCATTCCGCTCCATAATGGATATAATATTCCCCACTTTTTTCATGGCAGGTAAAACCGGCAATGGCTCTGATCCCTAAAAACTACGCGCGACTGGAAAGCGGCTATCGCGAGAAAGCATTAAAAATCTATCCCTGGGTCTGCGGACGCTGCTCGCGGGAGTTCGTCTATTCCAACCTGCGTGAATTGACGGTTCACCATATCGATCATGACCATACCAACAACCCGGAAGATGGCAGCAACTGGGAGCTGTTGTGCCTGTTTTGTCACGATCACGAGCATTCGAAATACACCGAAGCGGATCAGTACGGCACCACCGTGGTCGCCGGTGAAGACGCGCAAAAAGACGTGGGTGTCGCCACGTTTAACCCGTTTGCCGATTTAAAAGCGATGATGGATAAGAAGAAATAATCTTCTCGTCCGCTCCTGCTCCGCGATTTTAAAATGTCCAGGTGATAGCGGCGGTTGCAGACCCCTCATTGCGCCGCATCACTATTGGGCTTTCATTCGCATGGTCGCCAAGCCAGGTATAGTCCGCGCTCAGGACCGTTCCCCAGTGAGCATCGAACTGATGGCTCCAGGTCAGGCTGGTGTCGACGCCATAAAATCCCCCCGGCGCTGAATAGCGGCGATAGCCGGTGCGGCGGCTCTGCTGCTCGCTGACCCCATACCAGGTATTCAGATAACGGCTGTCGCCAAACAGAGCCGCAGACTGAAGGGCGATCGTGTCCTCGCTGTTTTGTAGGGGAATCAACGTAACGGACGCCTGATAACTTACGCCCTGGCTGTCCGTTAACGGTAGCGTCGCCTTACCCTCAACGCTTAGCCAGGACGCAGCCTGCCAGCCGGCGGCCAGGCCGGTATTCAGAGTGGCATCAATGTCCCCCATCCCCTTCAGATTGTTTGCGCCCTCACGCCAGCCAGAATTTTTCTCTGCCCTCCCGAGGTCGTAACCCAGCGTATGTTCCAGGTACCAACCGCTGTCGTTTTGCAGGTCATATCCCACTCCTTTTTGTGCATCAATAAAGAAAGCACCCTTGCGCCCCTGCAGCACAGGAACCACCTGCCACACCTGCTTGTCTGAGCCTGAATAACGGGGGGCATAGTGACCGCCCAGCCCGACGGTTAAAGAGCCGGAAGCGGCGTCATCATCCGCCTGCACACCTGAGGCAACGGCCATCAGAAGCGGAACGGTCATATACAGGCCTTTTTTTATCGCTATCATACTGTTCTCCACGCAGACGCTGGCGTCTGCTGATTCAGGGTCTGCCACACAATGTTGGCGCAGTATGGTTTGGCTAAATCAATGAATCGTCGGGATAGTGTTAAGAAACGATCAAGGTGAACAGATGTTGTCCAGAAGAGTGCTGATTATTGAAGATGACGCCGATGCGGCTGGCGTGCTTGAAGCCTATTTACGTCGTGAAAATTACGATGTCACCATTACCGGAGACGGTCTTTCCGGGCTGGATATGGCGCAGCGGTGGAAACCCGACCTCATCCTGCTGGACGTGATGCTGCCCGGGCTTAACGGCACCGAAGTGCTGGCCGGACTGCGTCGTAAAAGCGATGTACCGGTGATCATGGTCACCGCCATGGGCGACACCCCCGATCGCATTGGTGCCCTGCGGTACGGTGCCGATGATTATGTTGTGAAACCCTATCATCCGGGAGAAGTCGTGGCTCGCGTACAGGCGGTGCTGCGACGCAGCAGTAAAAAAGAGACAGACGACGAGATCCTTCGCTGGCAAACGCTGGAGGTGGATGTGGCCGCCATTGTGGCGAGCGTGGATAACGGCTGCGACGCGCCCGTGATGCTCGATCTTACGCCAACGGAATTCTCGCTTCTGGCAACGCTGCTGCGCTCTCCCGCTCGCCCCTTTTCCCGTCAGTACCTGCTGGAACACTGTCTGCCGGAAAGCGAGGCGCTGGAGCGCGTGGTGGACACCCATATTTATAACCTGCGTAAAAAACTCGAAGCGGCGGGTATTTCCGGCGTGTTGATTAACGTTCGCGGCGTGGGATACAGGTTCAGACAACCATGATAAAAAACCGGCACTCCTCTCTCTGGCGCTGGATTTGCGCGCGTATCCTGGCACTGGCCATCGGCAGCGTGATCGTCATTGCCACCTGCATGTGGCTACGTTATGCGGTACAGAACTACTGGATAATGGGCAGAATGCCAGCGGCGGTCCGGCAGGAATTCCTGACGCTCAGCCAGAACCCACAGGCCGATCCGGCCCGCTTCCACAGCATTGTGGATACCTGGTGGGGGCTGAGTTATTCCACGCCATCCATCGCCTCTGCGGACTGGGTTACGGTGGCCCTGCTGGTGCTGGTGATGATCCCGTTTATTGTGGTGATGGGGTTAAAACACGCCCGACCGCTGGCGCTGCAGTTCAGCCGTCTTCGCGATGCCGCCAAAGATGTCGCCGACGGGCAGTTTGGCCGTCAGGCTGAACTGGTCAAGGATGCGCCAGCGGAAATGGTCAGCTTTGCAAACGACTTTAACTCCATGACGGGGCAACTCGCCCGCTATGAAAAAGAGCTCCGCGCCTCGCACGTCGCGATGGCGCACGAGCTGCGTTCGCCCCTGACGGCCGCCATTGGTCGTCTGCAGGGCATGTTGGACGGTGTGTTTGATGCCAGCCCGATGCAGTTGGAAATGGTGATGAAACAGCTTCAGCATCTTAATCGCCTGACCGATGAGCTTCACCTTCTCTCGTTAGCGGACGCGGGAAATCTGGTGCTGGAAGAGCAGGCCTTTTCTCTGGATGAGCTTATTCAGGAGCGGGCGGCCTGGATCATGCCGCAGGCCGAAGCGCATCATTTTACGATTACGCTGCGTAACCCGCGTACGTTCCCGTTCAGAGGCGATGCGTTCCGCATGGGGCAGGTATTTACTATCCTTATGGAAAATGCACTACGCTACGGGCGCGAAGGCGGCCATCTTGAGGTGGCGCTGCACTACGCCAGCGGGCATTACGCCATTGAATTTCACGATGACGGACCGGGCGTATCCCTCCAGTTCTTACCGGACATGTTTAAGCGCTTTAGCCGTGAGGAGCAGTCCCGCGCGCGGCATTCCGGCGGCAGCGGCCTCGGTTTGTCTATCGCCCGGGCGATTTGTCAGGCCCATGGGGGCACGATCGAGGCCTCATTACCGGAAACGGGCGGCCTTGCTGTGCGTATTTTGTTACCCTGGCAGCCGTCCGGTAATGAAAATATCCACTCTTGATAAACCCTTGACAGAACATCGAATCTTTCTCGACGTAGCGCGCATTTAATAACGTCCTCATCTTTATGGAGCGGCGTTATGTCAGACGAATTTGTTCTCTCCCTCCGCCACTGCCTGCACCATATGTACGGCGTGGCGCGTACTCTTTCCTGGGTAAATTTTCTCCCTCTGGTCCTGCTCGCGCTGGTGATTTTTCCGCTCACCGGCTGCGGTGACAAACAGGAAAATAAGCCTGCCCCAGTGCGTAAGGTGCGCTACGTCGTCGTACGTACAGCCCAAACCCTCCCCGCGCTGGAAAGGACCGGTGAGATCCATGCCCGCGATGAAACGACGCTGAGCTTTCAAACCGGGGGGCGAATACTGACGCGCAGCGTTGATATTGGCGATCGGGTTAATGCCGGACAGCTGCTGGCCACACTTGAAAATACCACCGGACAAAATCAGCTCGACAGCGCAACGGCCGACTATGAAGGGGCCACAGCCTCAGCGCAGGTTGCCGCGCTTAACGTCAGCCGAATGCAAAAGCTCATGCCGACGGGCGCAATAGCCCGCACGCAACTCGACAGCGCCCGCGCGGACTGGCTTGTCGCCCGCGCGCGATTAAAAAGCAGCGAGGCCGCGTGGCGTAACGCCCGCGAAAGCCTTGGCTGGACGCGCCTTATCGCTCCACAAACCGGCACGATCACCGAGGTGAGCGCCTCTGCGGGCCAGGTTGTCAGCGCGGGACAGACGGTGCTTACGCTGGCAACCGGCGAAGCCCGCGACGTAGCGTTTGATATCGCCACGCCCGATGCGATACCGCCGCTGGATAAGGCGGAATTGCGGGTTTCCCTGCTCAGCGACCCGTCGGTACAGGCATCTGCCGTGCTGCGGGATATCACCCCGCAGGCCGATCCTCAGACCCGCACCTGGCGCGTCAGAGCCACCCTGATAAACCCGCCAGCGGCGATAGCGCTGGGTGCCAGCGTCACCGTCACCCTGCCCTCGACTGGCCCGCGAGGTTACGTCATTCCCGCATCGGCTCTGAGCCGAACAGGAGATAGACCGGCGGTGTTTGTGATTAACCCGCATTCGCAGGCGCAGCTGCGTGCGGTGGTGCCTGCCTGCTATACGGCCTCCTCGGTGATTATCGCCTCCGGCCTTGAGCCAGGCGACCGGGTGATTACGGCTGGCGTGAGCAAACTCCGTTCCGGAGAGCCGGTGGTACCCGGGGAGGTTCAGCCATGAACACGAAACCGGAAGCGAAATTTAACCTGTCCGCATGGGCGCTTAACCATCAGCAGATGGTCAGTTTCTTCATGCTGCTGATCGTGGCGATGGGCGTGTTCTGCTATGAAAAACTGCCGCGTAATGAAGATCCGGTTTTTACCATTAAAACGGCGGTCGTCTCCGCGCAGTGGCCGGGCGCGTCCGTAACGGACACCACCCGTCTGCTGACCGATACGCTTGAAAAAAAGCTGCAGGAAACGCCCTGGCTTGATTATCTCGAAAGTGAAACCCGCGCCGGGAGCGTGGTTATCCATGTGAATCTCCGTGACAATACCCCGCCGCAAAAGGTGCAGGACATTTGGTATCAGATCCGCAAAAAAATGCAGGACATCGCGCCGTCTTTACCGGAAGGCGTTCAGGGCCCGGCCGTGAACGACGAATTTGAAGATACGTTCGGCACGATTTACGGCTTTATTCCCGACGGCTACACCTTACGGGAAGTGCGGGATCGCGTTGAGACAATACGTCGTGAGCTCGCCTCCTTGCCAGATATCGGCAAAACCACCCTGCTGGGCGAACAGCAGGATCAGATGGTTATCGCCTTTTCTCCGGCCCGTCTGGCGGGTATGGGACTGGATATTCAGGCGGTCGCCGATGCGCTGCGGGCGCAAAACGCTGTTGTCCCGGCTGGCGTTATGCGTACCGGGCAGGAGAACATCGCGATCAAGGTCAGCGGGGCGCTCACGTCCGAAGAGAGTTTACGCGCCGTCACGCTGCACATTAACAATCGCTATATTCCGCTGACCGATATCGCCACCGTCACCCGGGAAGCCGCCGAGCCGCCGGCCCCCACGTACCGGGTAAACGGCAAACCGGCCATCGGGCTGGCGGTGTCAATGGCACCAACGGGCAACATGCTGCGTTTTGGCGCCGCGCTGAACGCCAGAATGACAGTCCTCAGCGCCGGGCTGCCGCACGGTATTGAGATGGTGAAAGTTGCCGATCAGTCGGCGGTGGTCAGTGACGCGGTAAGTGGTTTTGTCCGGGTGCTTATTGAAGCTGTTGTTATCGTGCTGGCGGTTTCATTTGTCTCGCTGGGTTTGCGGGCGGGGCTGGTGGTGGCTGCGGCCATTCCGCTGGTGCTCGCCATGACGTTTGCCGGCATGATGCTCGCCAGCATCGGGCTTCAGCGTATCTCGCTTGGGGCGCTGATCATTGCGCTGGGTCTGCTGGTGGATGACGCCATGATCGCCGTCGAAACGATGGTCTCCCGACTGGAAGCCGGGGATTCCCGTCGGCATGCGGCCACCCATGCATTCAAAACGACGGCCTTCCCGATGCTCACCGGAACCCTGGTGATGATTGCCGGGTTTATTCCCGTTGGTTTTGCGGCCTCCAGCGCCGGTGAATATTGTTTTTCCCTGTTTGCGGTAGTGCTGATTGCCCTGCTCTGCTCCTGGGTTGTCGCGATCCTGTTTTCGCCGCTGACGGGCACGTGGCTGCTGCCGGAGAAGGTCAGACATCGCGCGGCAGGCCCTGGGAGGATCGCGCGCGGGTACGGGCGGCTTTTAGGGCTGGCGCTACGCCACCGGCTCGCCACCGTGCTGATTGCGCTTTCCGCGCTGGGGCTGTCCGTGTACGGCACGACGTTTATGCAGGGTGAGTTCTTCCCCGCGTCGGACCGGCCTGAACTGCTGGTCAGCCTGACGCTTCCGGCCAACGCGTCGCAGCCCGAAACGTTAAGAGAGGTGGAAAAGCTGGAACACGCGCTGGCCGGCAACAGCAATGTCGAGCGCTACTCGACGTACGTCGGGTCAGGAGCCATCCGTTTTTACCTGCCGATGGACGTGCTGCTGGAAAATGAAAACATCGCCCAGATTGTGGTGGTGGCGAAGGATCTTCAGGCGCGGGATCGTCTGCATGGGCAGTTGAACAGGCTGCTGGCGGCGCAGTTTAGCGACATCATCACGCGCGTGTCGCCCCTGGAGCTTGGGCCGCCCGTCGGCTGGCCAATCAAATACCGGGTGAGCGGGCCTGATTATCTGCAGGTCCGGGCGCTTGCGAACCGTCTGGCCGACGCGATTGGCCAATCGCCGCTGTCGCGCGAGGTTAACCAGACGGCCGGAGAGCCGGAGAGGATCATTACTCTGCAGGTGAATCAGACGGCGGCCAGGGCGGCAGGAATATCGTCAGAAGCTCTCGCCCGCACCTTGAATACCCTCTGGTCCGGCAGCGTTGTCACCTCGGTCAGGGATAACGATCGCCTTGTCGACGTGGTGCTACGGGCCACGGACAATGAACGTCACAGCACCGCCACCCTCTCCTCGCTGACCGTTCAGGGGAATGACGGTAAAAAAATTCCGCTCAGCGCCGTCGCGACGCTGGTCTGGAGCGTGGACGATCCGGTCATCTGGCGTCGACAGCGGTTGCCTTTTATTACGGTGCAAACTGACCTCGCGCCGGGGCTGAGGGCCGAAGCGGTATCGGCGGCGCTGCGTCCGGCGATCGACACGCTGCGCGCGGAGCTGCCTGCCGGTTACAGCATAGAAGAAGGCGGCGCGGTTGCCGAATCAGATAAGGGGAACAGCTCCGTTTTTAGCGTTCTTCCGGTGACGCTTGTCATCATGTTGATGCTGCTGATGCTTCAGTTGCGCCGATATTCCCGGATGCTGCTGGCGCTTCTGATGGCCCCGTTTGGTTTACCGGGGATCGTGCTGGCTATGCTGCCCGGTGGCACGCCGATGGGATTTGTCGCGCTGCTGGGCGTCATCGCCCTGGCGGGGATGATCGTGCGTAACGCGGTGATACTGATTAGCGAGGTAGACAGTAATCTTGCTCAGGGGATGGCAAACGATGCCGCGATTGTGGCGGCCGCGGAGCATCGGGCCAGACCCATCTGTCTGACCGCCTGCGCCGCCATTCTGGGCATGATCCCGATCTCTCATCAGGTATTCTGGGGGCCAATGGCCTATGCGATTATCGGCGGGCTGCTGGTCGCGACGCTGGTAACGCTGACCGTATTACCCGCGTCGTTTAGCCTGCTGTTACAGTGGGGGACTCAGCGCAAAGCCGCAGAAGAAAGGTGAGCTGAGGCTCAATCGTTCCCCGGCAGATTACACAGCAGTCAGCGCAAAACGGTTCCTCAGGATCCGGGGGATCTCATCCTCCGTCAGCTGCTGCGGCTAAACTGCGCAAACGAACCCACGCCTCACCTGCTGAATGCCATGAAACAGACTGGCGCGCGGTGTCATGAACTGGCGGGCTCCTCTCCGGTGGCGGTTTTACACTAAACTTTCCAGCCACTCGGTAAAGGCCCGCACCTTGCGGGAGAGATGGCGGTGTGGATAGAGAAGCGACAATTTACGATCCGGGGAGCGATGCTCCGGTAACACTTCAACCAGTTGGCCGCGGTCAATATAGGGCTGCAGAAAAAGATTCATCCCCTGTATTAACCCTAACCCGGCCAGGCCCGCCGCGATGTAGGCTTCGGAGTTATCCACGACCAGCTTGCCGGGCAGCGTTATTTCCGCAATGCCTTCTGGCGTAGTAAACGTCCAGGGTTGAATTTTTCTGCTGTTGTTATTAATCCAGTTGATGGCCTGATGTTTGTATAAATCATCCAGCGTTTCTGGCGTACCGTGTTTTGCCAGCCAGGCCGGGCTGGCACAGGTCGTGATTTTAATGTTCCCGATTTTGCGCGCGACATAGTCACCATCGTCCAGCTCCCCCACTCGCAGCACGCAGTCCAGGCCATCGCGCAGCATATCCCGACGGCGGTCAGAGCTGCTCAGTATGATGTCGATTTCAGGATGCTGCCGATAAAAATCCGGCAGGTTGGGTATGACCCTCAGCGCCGCAAAAGCGATGGGCATATCCACCCGCAACTGACCGTGTATTGCCCGGCCAGTGCCAAACGACTCCAGTAAATCGTCCGCCTGCGCCAGCAGGGGTTTACTTCGGCGATAAAACGCCTCGCCGTCCGGCGTCAGGCTAATCCGCCGCGTTGTTCTCTGCAGCAAACGCGTGCCGCTGTGCTGCTCCAGATGCTGTAACGCTTTGGTGACCGCCGGACGGTGGATCTGCAGATTTTCCGCCGCCTGGGTCAGGCTGCCCGACTCGACAATTTCAATGAAAACTCTAATCGATTCAAAGAGATTTAGTTGCATTGGTTGTCTCTTTTGCCGTCACAGGAATGTCAGGATTGTTACTTATTTTATAACAGTGATGAATCTTTTTGGCTATTTTTCCTAACAATCTTCCGCCCTACACTCTCCTCCATTCAAACGTGAGGAATGTTCTGCTATGAAAAATAACCGTATCTGTCAGATCCTGGGGATCGAAAAGCCTGTTATTCAGGGACCGTTATCCTGGCTTACTGATGCCCGTTTAGTGGCCGCGGTCAGCAATGCAGGAGGGCTCGGCGTGCTGGGGCCTAATGCCGGTTTAACCGCCGACACCGCGGTCTCCACGCCGGAAGAGACCGCCGAAAAAATGCGGGAAGAAATTCGCAAAACCAAACGGCTGACCGAAAAACCCTTCGGCGTGAACCTGATCCCCACCGCCGTTAATGACGTCTGGACCGGGCCAATTCTTAAGGTGATAAAAGAGGAAGGCGTCAGGGCCGTGGTGTATACGGGCTATGGTGAAGGCAGCATTATTCCTGCGCTGTTCAGTGAATTAAAAGAGGCGGGTATTGCCATTATCTACCGCGACATCAATCCCACGCCGGAGAACACCCTTCTGGCTGAAGAAATGGGGGCAGACATTATCGTCGCCACCGGTTTTGACGAGGGCGGGACGCTACCCGCAACAGCGCTTGGTACCTTTTCCATCGTGCCGCTGATTGCCGATGCCGTGAAGCATGTTCCGGTGATGGCGGCGGGCGGTATTACCGATCGCCGCACCGCCAGAGCGGCGCATGCGTTAGGTGCGGAAGGCGTGTTTGCCGGTTCGGTCTTTATCAGTACCGCAGAAAGCCGCGTGCCGCAGGAGGTCAAAGAGAAAATTGTTGCCGCCAACGGCCTGGACCTGCTGCTTTTCCGCACCGTCCCTCACTACTATCGTTCTCTCCCCGGCAAGCTGGCGGAAAAACTGGCGGCGATGGATAAAGCTGGCGCAAGCAATGAAGCGCTGGGCAAGGCGATGGGAGGATTGCGGGGCCTGCGCCTGGGCATGCTAGAAGATAACACCGATGAAGGTTATATCTCGCTCGGCACGGGGATAGGAAGTATCCGCAGCGTGAGAAGCGTGGCTGAGGTTGTCGATGCGTTAACGGTTGAGTAAGCCCTTAACCCTGATGCTATGGACGCTGCACAGGAGCGGCGTCCGTAAACCGTCTTCGGCTCTTTGTCACACATAGCCGCTTTTCATCTCGCTACCGGCAAATCCGCGTACCGCGTCGTATAGGCCGGTGACAGCATCTCCCGCTTCATCGCCCAGGCTTTCTCAATCCCCTGCCCGGCAAACCATATTTTCCCTTTGCCGGAATGATTTAAGCTGTCGATGGTTTCCATCAGCGCGGCGCTGTTGGCGCTCGGGCGGTTATCGTCAAACAAATTCAGCTGGGCAACGCCGCTGCTGAAAAAGTCTGCCAGCATCACCCCCGCTTTCATATAGCGATATCCGTCAAGCCAGATACGACCCAGCGCCTCAGTGGCGGCACGAATGATATCGCGCGAATCATTGGTGGGCGTCATCAGGGTGACGGAAGCCTGATTGCCGTAATAAATTTCGTTGTCGGCATGCGGGCTGGTGCGCACAAACACGCTGATAAAGCGGCAATACTGATGCTCGCCACGCAGTTTTTCCGCAGCACGTTCTGCATAGGCGCAAATGGCCTGATGCATCTCCTCGTACTGCGTAATACGGTGTCCAAACGAACGACTACAGATAATTTGCTGCTTCGTGGGAGTAAACTCTTCCAGATCGAGGCAGGTCTCACCTCGAAGCTCGCGCGCCGTGCGCTCCATTACCACGTTAAAATGTTTGCGGATGACCCAGGATGACGCTTCCGCCAGCTCCAGCGCCGTGGTTATCCCCATCGCGTTAAGCTTTTTCGTGATACGTCGTCCTACGCCCCACACCTCCTCCACCGGAACCTTTGCCAGCAGCTTACGCTGCCGTCCACGATCCGAGAGATCGACCACGCCACCGGTGGCTGACCACCGCTTCGCCGCATAGTTGGCCAGCTTCGCCAGCGTTTTAGTCGGCGCAATCCCGACGCCCACACTTAAGCCTGTGTTTTTAAAGACCTGCGTACGCATCTGATGACCGAATGCTTCCAGCGAGATGCAGTTGCTGACACCCGAAACGTTCACAAATGCTTCATCGATGGAGTAGATCTCAATGGCCGGCGCGAGATCGGTCAGCGTCTGCATCACCCGGCTGCTGAGATCGGCATACAGCGCATAGTTGGAGCTAAAGACGTAAACCCGCGACGGATACCCCTTCTCTTTGAATTTAAAATAGGGCTCCCCCATTTTTATGCCGAACTGCTTTGCCTCCCGCGACAGCGAAATAATACAGCCGTCGTTATTGGACACCACCACGATGGGCTTACCCACCAGATCGGGGCGAAACACCCTCTCGCAGGAGGCATAGAAGCTATTCACATCAACCAGCGCGAACATGTTTATGCGTTTTGAGCGTATGAGTGACGACACCGAAGATTTGCAGCTCCTCTTCGGACTGAAAGGCGATCGGCTGATAGCGGGCATTACGCGGCAGCAGCCGCAGAACCGGGCGGGTCTGTAGCTCTTTCACCGTAAACTCGCCGCCGACCGACGCCACAACAATGTCTCCGTGCTCGGCATTTAACGAGCGGTCTACCACCAGCAGATCGCCGTCGCTAATCCCTGCGCCGATCATGGAGTCCCCGCTCACTTTGATAAAGTAGGTCGCACTGGGGTGCCTGACCGCCAGCCGGTTAAGATCGAGACGATCCTCCACATAATCCTGCGCAGGGCTTGGAAAGCCACAGGCAACACGCTCAAGATATAAAGGTAATTCAATAAGTTGCTTTGGTTGATAAGAAAAGAGAGTGTCCATAAATGCCTTTCCCGCCAGATACTGTATATAAACACAGTATTACGGATTACGGCACAGGATCAAGGTCATTTCCGACAAAGACCGCAAACGCGTTGAAGTTTGAGCGGATTTAATTTAGCAACCTCTCCTGCTGGCGATCGCAGATGGGCCAACCAAAAGTCATAAAAAAGTCACTAACAAACACTTTAAAATCACTTCATGTGAAAAAAAGATAATTAAATCACTATAGAAACACTATTAATTGACTTAAACATCAGAATAACGCATATTTTAGGGCACGAATTATCAAGACTTTTGGAGGACGTTTTCTATGCCAGCCCGTGACTATCCCGACAAGCGAGTTGCCCGCGGTTTAGCAAAGGAGGCCGATCTCAGGATGTTGAGCGCCCGCATTGAGCCTGACCTGATGGAATACATCAGAATCACCGCCTTTGAGACGCGAAAAAGCAAGCAGGAAATTGTGGCAGAAGCGTTAGCGCTTCACAGACAAAAAAGTCAATGCGGAGTCTGAGCAGGCAAAGCCTGGAAGTGTCCTTCCGGCTTTGCCCATGCTGTGATTAACCCATCAGCGCATTCAGTTTTTCAAGTGCTTCAGGCGGCAATTGCACCTCTCCCGCCGCGAGGTTTTGCCGCAGATGCGCCACGGATGACGTGCCGGGGATCAGCAGGATGTTCGGCGACCGTTGCAGCAGCCATGCCAGCGCAACCTGCATCGCCGTTGCGCCCAGGGAATCCGCGACGGCCTGCAGGCCGGTGGACTGCAGTGGCGTGAAGCCTCCCAACGGGAAGAACGGCACATACGCAATCCCCTGCTGCGCCAGTAAATCCACCAGCGCATCGTCGCCGCGGTTCACAATGTTGTACATGTTCTGCACGCAGACGACCTGCACCATCTTCCGCGCTTCCGCCACCTGCGTGGCCGTGACGTTGCTCAGACCAATGTGGCGTACCAGCCCCTGCTGCTGTAATTCTGCGAGGGTGGAAAGCGGTTCAGCAATCGATCCTTCTGCCGGGCCGTGTGCGCTAAACATGATCCGCAGGTTCACCACGTCCAGCACGTCCAGCTTCAGGTTGCGCAGGTTGTCATGCACCGCCTGGGTCAGCTCCTGCGCGGAAAAGGCCGGCAGCCAGGCCCCTTTGTCATCGCGACGGGCACCGATCTTAGTGACGAGGGTGAGATCGTCCCGGTAAGGATGAAGCGCCTCGCGGATCAGCTGGTTCGTCACATGCGGGCCGTAAAAATCGCTGGTATCGATATGATTCACACCCGCCGCCACGGCTTCGCGCAGCACGTCCAGCGCGGCCTGTTTATCCTTCGGCGGGCCAAATACGCCCGGCCCGGCAAGCTGCATTGCCCCGTAGCCCAGTCGTTTCACCGTTCGCGTTCCGAGCGCGTACGTCCCGCTTTTATCAATGCTGCTCATGTTAACCTTCCTCATAAAATGATCCGGATTTACAACAGGTTCCTGACCGAAGCCCTAAGTTAAGCGCGAGTTAAATTAAAGTTTAAATTCTATACGACGATAGTATGGGTGTACCTCTGCATCTTTTCTAACGGACGACCGCTATGCTGAAAAATCTGCACGTGATTACCGGAATTATCTTTGCCCTCACCATATTCTGTCTGCTGCAAGTTGTCACGGGAGGGTTGTTCTACTCTGCCGTCAGCAACGATCGCCATAACTTCCAGAACTCCGGCGTGCTGAATGCCCAGCAGGAAAGCCTGAGCGACAGCGTGAACACGCTGGTGAAAACGCGCGTTACCGTCACCCGCGTGGCAATCCGCTACCTGAAGAACCAGCGCGACCCGGCATCCCTTGCCGCGATTAACAAACTGCTCGGCACCGCAGGCGACTCGCTGGCTAAAGCTGAAGCCTATAACAAAGAATGGCAGAAAATGCCGCAGGTTAACGGCCAGAATGCGGCGTTAACCGACGAGATGCAGAAGTCATGGAATCAGATGCACGAGGTGATGCGTTTGTCGATTGAGTATCTGCGTGCCGACAACTACCAGGCCTATGGCGATCTGGACGCTCAGCAGGCCCAGGACGACATGGAAGCGGTCTATAACCGCTGGCGCGCCGAGAACAACACGCTGCTGAAGGCGGCAACCGAAGAGAACCAAAGCAGCTTCACGCAGATGCAGTGGACGCTGGCAGCCATTTTCCTGGCCGTTATCGCCGTGCTGGTGGTGATCTGGCAGGGTTTACAGCACCTGCTGTTAAAACCGCTCAACGCCATCATGAACCATATTCGCGCCATTGCGGGAGGCGATCTGACGCAGGATATCACCCTCTCTGGCCGCAATGAGATGGGCCAACTGGCGGCTGGCCTGCACGAGATGCAGCAGTCGCTGGTGACGACCGTCAGCGCCGTACGCGGCAGCACCGACTCCATCTACACCGGCGCGGGTGAAATTGCCGCAGGGAGCAACGATCTCTCCGCCCGCACCGAAGAGCAGGCCTCCTCGCTCGAAGAGACAGCCGCCAGCATGGAAGAGCTGACCGCAACGGTTAAACAGAACTCCGATAACGCCCGTCAGGCGACGCTGCTGGCGAAGAATGCCTCTGAAACAGCGGCTCGCGGCGGCCACGTCGTGGATAACGTGGTGCGCACCATGAACGAAATTGCCGACAGTTCGCAGCAAATCGCTCATATTACCGGCGTGATTGACAGCATTGCGTTCCAGACCAACATTCTGGCGCTTAACGCCGCGGTGGAAGCCGCACGCGCAGGCGAGCAAGGCCGCGGGTTTGCGGTTGTCGCCGGTGAAGTTCGTACGCTGGCCAGCCGCAGCGCGCAGGCGGCGAAAGAGATCAAAGGGCTTATTGAGAACTCCGTCAGCCGGGTGAACACCGGTTCTGAGCAGGTCAGCGAAGCGGGCGCGACTATGAAGGAGATTGTCGCCGCCGTCACCCGCGTCACCGATATCATGGGCGAGATTTCGTCCGCATCGGATGAGCAGAGCCGCGGAATTGAGCAGGTGAGCCTGGCCGTGTCGCAGATGGACAGCGTGACGCAGCAAAACGCCGCGCTGGTGCAGCAGTCCGCCACGGCGGCAGCGGCGCTGGAAGATCAGTCCGAACAGCTGCGTCAGGCCGTGGCCGCGTTTCGTCTGAACGGTAAAGCAAACGCCACCGCCCCACGCCCGGCCAACGTTAAAACACCGCAACTGCTGCGTCCGGCAACTGCTAACGCCACCTCCGACAGTAACTGGGAAACCTTCTAAGCCTCAGGCGGGCGAAGATATCGCCCGCTAACGGCTGCGCTTGGCGTGCCGTTCCCAGTTCTCCTGCTTCGCGTCGTCGGATTTTCGCAGGGAAACATAGCAAGCCCCGCTGCCGCCGTGATGCGGCAGCGCCACGCAGAACGCCTGTACTTCCTCGAACTCGGTTAACCAGCGTGCCAGATAGCTACGCACCACATTAGGATGCGAATTTTGCTCGCGCCCTTTCCCGTGGATGATGATGAGGTTACGTAATCCGTCACGACTGGCCTGGCGAATAAAGGAATACAGCATCTGGCGGCAGCGTTCAGCGGGCTGACGCAACAGATTTAAGCTGGCCTGTCGGGAGTATTTACCCGAACGCAGCTTATCAATAACGCCCTGCTGGACGCCTTCGCGCTGGAACGCAAGCGGCTCGTCAAGCGGCAATAGCTCAAGGAAACCCAGGGTCAGAAAGTTGTCGAGCTGTTCGGTATCGATGTCCTGGCGAGCCCGGGTATTACGGCTTTGCTGCCAGTGGATATCGGTGCAGCGTTTCAGGGGCTGGACATCCTCCATGGCGTCAAGAAAAAGGGATTTGTCGTCAGGGTTCATGGAAATCCTCCGGCTACATCTGGGCTTGTACTATACCTGCGCCAGACAGGTGTCTCAATAACCCTTAGAAGATGAGGCACGAGATAAATATTAACCCGATGAATATATATAGTCATTATAAAATGCACTTAAACCTGACTTAACTAAAACCCCAGCAACGGTAAAATAGGTGATTTGCGTTAAATTTTCGTGAAATCAGTCATTCACCTTCCTTTCATTTTTCGGGAAAGGTGTTATAACTAAATTTACCTGCCTCATGGATATAATACCCAGGACTTGCGAAAGGACGCACTGCTGTGTGTACTATAGGGTCTGTCTGATGTCGGGCAGACTCTGTTTTTTTATTATGCGACTTTCACCCTGAAACTATTTTTCTCGCTTCCCTTCTGAATTGCGTAATTAATGATTCGGCAAGCGGAGTTTGACGAGAATCCCGGCGCTGAATTAAATAATATGCGGCTTTTGGAAGCGACTCGGCAACCGGCAGAATGACCAGACGGTGCGCCAGCAGCGGATCACAGCCTAACTCCTGCGGAAGGATACTTAAAAAATCACTTTGCGCAACAAGGCTAATGCAGGAAGAAAAGGTTTCGCACACTACGCCAATCCGCGGTATTTGCGAGCGGTGGCTAAATAGATCTTCTAATTGCTTATAATAACTTCCCCGCGGCGTTGGCATTGTCCAGTTATAATGCAGCAGATCGTTAATGGATGTTGCCCCTGTCGCCGGATGCCCTTCCCGGCAAAATACCGCAAACGGTTTTTCGAAGAGTTTTTCAAACGTAAACTCATGGTCGTAAGGCCCCTGATAATAGGTGTTGATGGTGAAGTCCAGTTCGCCCTGGCGTAATTCATTGATCATCGACACCAGCTGCCCTTCCATAATTCGCACTTTAACCTGCGGGTGCTGGGCGTGAAAACGGGTGATGACGGCGGGCATGAGGCTGCGTGACACGCTGGCCCCCATCCCGATATTGATCTGCCCGGCCAGATCCCCCTGCCGCTGGCGAATGTCATCCTGCGCCGCACGCAGCTCTTCCAGAATCAGCCTGGCGCGCTGGTAAAACCCTTCCCCGCACTCGGTCAGCGCAACGCCTTTACTCCGGCGAACAAAAAGCTGCGCCGCCATGCCCTCCTCCAGCTCTTTGATGGATTTGGTCAGCGCCGGCTGCGAGAGATTCAGCGTCCGGCTGGCACCGCGAATGCTGCCCTGACGCGCCACTTCAACAAACGCCCGGATTTGATGAAATTTAATCTGAAATGACATAGCCCAACCGATAACCGTTGTTTATCAGAGTAAAGAAACTGTCATCTACTTTAATGGAAAGGGATGTGCGAGGGTAATTCCTGAACGGTTAAAACTGTGAAAAAACGGTTAGTGATAAGTAAAAACTATCACAGCGTGAAGCAGTTCACATTTTTTAATGATGACAGGAACAGATATGGACACACTGGCGCAGTACATCCAGACATTAGCCCCCCAGCTGATCGCATGGCGTCGCGATTTTCACCATTTTGCGGAATCCGGCTGGGTAGAGTTCCGTACCGCCGCAAAGGTTGCGGAAATCCTTGACTCCCTGGGCTACGAACTGGTGATGGGTCGCGACGTGATAGATGCCGAAAGCCGTATGGGGCTGCCCGATGACGCTACCCTTTCGCGAGAGTTTGCCCGTGCGCGGTCACAGGGCGCGCCTGAGAAATGGCTGGCACCGTTTGAAGGCGGATTTACCGGCATTGTGGCGACCCTGAATACCGGACGACCGGGCCCGACGCTGGCGTTTCGCGTCGACATGGATGCCCTTGATTTAAGCGAAGCGCTCGACGACAGCCATCGCCCGTTCCGCGACGGTTTTGCCTCCTGCAACGCGGGAATGATGCACGCCTGCGCGCACGACGGCCACACCACCATTGGCCTGGGGCTGGCAAAGGTGCTTAAGCAGAACGAAGCGCAGCTCAACGGTACCGTCAAGCTGATCTTCCAGCCTGCCGAGGAAGGCACCCGCGGCGCGCGCGCCATGGTCGCCGCCGGGGCGCTGGACGGTGTGGACTATTTTACCGCCATCCATATTGGTACCGGCGTCCCCGCCGGAACGGCGATCTGCGGCAGCGATAACTTTATGGCAACCACCAAGTTTGACGTGAACTTTACCGGCGTTGCCGCACACGCGGGCGGCAAACCGGAGGATGGACGTAACGCCCTGCTTGCCGCCGCGCAGGCCGCCCTCGCCCTGCACAGCATCGCCCCGCACAGCGAAGGCGCTTCCCGCGTCAACGTCGGCGTGATGCAGGCGGGTAGCGGCCGCAACGTGGTGCCCGCAAATGCACTGATTAAGGTTGAAACCCGCGGCGAAAGCGAAGCAATAAACCAGTATGTCTTTGAATGCGCGCAGGCTGTCATTACCGGCGCGGCCACGCTCTATGGCGTGAGCGCGGAGATGCGCCTGATGGGGGCCGCCACCTCCAGCGCGCCGACGCCGGCCTGGGTTGATTACCTGCGTGAACAAGCGAGCCAGGTATCGGGAATTGTGCACGCAATCGATAAGGTGAAAGCGCCAGCAGGCTCTGAAGACGCCACGCTGATGATGGCCCGCGTGCAGCAGAACGGCGGCATGGCGTCGTATATGGTGTTCGGCACGGATTTGAGCGCCGGACATCACAACGAAAAATTCGACTTCGATGAGCAGGTCATGGCTGTCGCCATTGAAACGCTGGCGCGAACTGCGCTCAATTTCCCGTGGACGCGAGGTGTGTAATGCAGGAGAACTACGCTTTTATTGCCGATGCCATCGACACGCGATGTCAGACGCTAACGGATATTGCCGACGCGATTTGGGATCATCCCGAAACCCGCTTTGAAGAGGTCTGGTCCTCCAGACGGCTCGCTGACGAGCTGGAAGCCGAGGGCTTTACGCTGACCCGCGAGGCAGGCGGTATCCCAAATGCCTTTATCGCCAGCTTCGGCAGCGGAAAACCGGTTATCGCTCTGCTGGGCGAGTACGACGCACTGGCCGGGCTAAGCCAGCAGGCGCACTGCGCGACGGCTCAATCCACCACGCCGGGGGCGAACGGCCACGGCTGCGGGCATAACCTGCTGGGTACCGCGGCGCTTGCGGGCGCGGTGGCGGTAAAAAGCTGGCTGGAGCAGCACGGCGGCAGCGGAACGGTGCGTTTTTACGGCTGTCCCGGTGAGGAAGGCGGCTCCGGGAAAACCTTTATGGTACGTGAAGGTCTGTTTGATGACGTTGATGCCGCCGTCACCTGGCACCCGGAGGCCTTTGCCGGGATGTTTAACGTCAGCACGCTCGCCAACATTCAGGCGGCCTGGCGTTTTCACGGCGTGGCGGCGCATGCGGCCAACTCGCCCCATTTAGGGCGCAGCGCGCTGGACGCCGTGACGCTGATGACTACCGGCACCAACTTCCTTAACGAGCACATCATAGAGAAAGCGCGCGTCCATTACGCCATCACCGACACCGGCGGGATTTCGCCCAACGTGGTGCAGGCGCAGGCTGAAGTGCTGTACCTGATCCGCGCCCCGGAGATGGCCGACGCGCAGCAGATCTACCAACGCATCGAAAAAATTGCCCAGGGCGCGGCAATGATGACCGAAACCACCGTCGAATGCCGCTTTGATAAAGCCTGCTCCAGCTACCTGCCGAACCGCACGCTTGAGGCTGCGATGTACCGCGCATTGCAGCACTACGGCACGCCGGAGTGGACCGATGAAGAGCGCGACTTTGCCCGCGAAATCCGCGCCACGCTGACGCCAAACGATCTGCAGAACAGCCTGAAAAACATTGCCGCCACGGGGGGAGAAGCAGGCAAAGCCTTTGCCCGCCGCCATCAGGAGACGCTGCTGGTGGATGAAGTCGCGCCCTATGCCATCACCGATAACGTGCTGGCGGGTTCAACAGACGTGGGTGACGTCAGCTGGAAAGTGCCGGTCGCCCAGTGCTTCAGCCCCTGCTTTACCGTCGGCACGCCACTGCACACCTGGCAACTGGTGGCGCAAGGACGAACCTCCATCGCCCATAAAGGCATGCTGCTGGCCGGGAAAGTGATGGGCGCAACTGCACTCAATCTGCTGCAGGATGCAGACCTGCTGAAAACATGCCGTGAAGAGTTCGAACAACAAATAGAAGAAAAACCGTACGCGTGTCCGATCCCACCGGGCGTGACACCGTCACCTTTAAAATAAAAAAACACAACACAACAACACAACACTCCCGAGGAACGCCCATGAGTATGTCATCCATACCTTCGCATTCCCCATCCGGTAAGCTCTATGGCTGGGTTGAAAGGATCGGCAATAAAGTGCCGCACCCTTTCCTGCTGTTTATCTATCTGATTGTGATTTTGATGGTTGCCACCGCCGTGCTCTCGGCCTTTGACGTCAGCGTGCGCAGCCCGGCAGACGGCAGCCTGGTGGCGGTGAAAAACCTGCTCAGCGTTGACGGGCTGCACTGGTTTTTACCGAACGTGATCAAAAACTTCAGCGGTTTCGCTCCGCTGGGGGCCATTCTGGCGCTGGTGCTGGGCGCCGGGCTGGCTGAACGCGTGGGCTTGTTACCCGCACTGATGGTAAAAATGGCGTCCCACGTCAGCGCGCGCTACGCCAGCTACATGGTGCTGTTTATCGCCTTCTTTAGCCACATTTCATCCGATGCCGCGCTGGTGATTATGCCGCCGATGGGGGCGCTGATCTTCCTCGCCGTCGGGCGCCATCCCGTGGCGGGTCTGCTGTCGGCCATTGCGGGCGTGGGCTGCGGGTTTACCGCCAACCTGCTGATCGTCACCACCGACGTGCTGCTCTCGGGCATCAGCACGGAGGCGGCGAAAACCATTGATGCGGCCATGCACGTCAGCGTGATCGACAACTGGTACTTTATGGCAAGCTCGGTGATTGTCCTGACGATTGTCGGCGGGCTGATTACCGATAAGATCGTCGAGCCGCGTCTGGGCAAATGGGAAGGCCGTAGCGATGAAAAGCTGGAGACGCTGAGCAAAGAGCAGCGCTTCGGCCTGCGCGTGGCCGGGCTGGTCTCGCTGGCGTTTATCGCGCTGGTGGCGCTGATGGTGGTGCCGGAAAACGGCATACTGCGCGATCCGGTTAAGCATACCGTCCTGCCGTCGCCGTTTATTCAGGGCATCGTGCCGCTGATTATTCTCTTCTTCTTTGTCGTTTCGCTCGCCTACGGTATCGCTACCGGCAAAATCCGCCGTCAGGGCGATCTGCCGCAGCTGATGATCGAGCCGATGAAAGAGATGGCGGGCTTTATCGTGATGGTATTCCCGCTGGCGCAGTTCGTGGCGATGTTTAACTGGAGCAACATGGGCAAGTTTATGGCCGTGGGCCTGACCGACGCGCTGGAGGCTGCCGGATTAAGCGGCGTACCGGCATTTGTCGGGCTGGCGCTGCTGTCATCCCTGCTGTGCATGTTTATTGCCAGCGGCTCCGCCATCTGGTCAATTCTGGCGCCGATCTTCGTGCCGATGTTTATGATGCTCGGGTTCCACCCGGCGTTTGCCCAGATCCTGTTCCGCATCGCGGACTCCTCGGTGATCCCGCTGGCGCCCGTCTCACCTTTCGTTCCGCTGTTTTTAGGCTTCCTGCAGCGCTATAAGCCCGAGGCCAGACTGGGTACCTACTATTCGCTGGTTTTACCCTACCCGCTTATCTTTTTAGGGGTATGGCTGGTGATGCTGGTGGCATGGTATCTTGTCGGCCTGCCGATTGGGCCGGGGATATACCCGAGGCTAAATTAAAGGATTGAAAATGCTGAGATTACTCGAAGATAAAATTGCGACGCCGCTCGGGCCGCTGTGGGTGATCGCGGACGAGCAGTTCTGCCTGCGCGCCGTTGAGTGGGAAGAGCACAGCGACCGCATGGAGGAACTGCTTGATATTCATTACCGCGCACAGGGTTATGAACGCATCAGCGCCACCAACCCGGGCGGGCTGAGCGACAAGCTGGCGGCGTATTTTGAAGGCGATCTCAGCATCATTGACACTCTGCCAACCGCCACGGCAGGTACCCCTTTTCAGCGCGAAGTGTGGCAGGCGCTGCGGTCGATTCCGTGCGGGCAGGTCATGCATTACGGCCAGCTCGCGGAGCAGCTAGGCCGCGCAGGCGCCGCACGCGCGGTGGGTGCCGCCAATGGCTCTAATCCGGTCAGCATTGTGGTGCCCTGCCATCGGGTCATTGGCCGTAACGGCACCATGACCGGCTATGCCGGCGGCGTGCAGCGCAAGGAGTGGTTACTGCGTCACGAAGGGTATCTCTTGCTGTAAATCCCAGGCTTTTTGTGCTTAATTTTCTACCGGTTAGGCTAAAAATCCATAATCAAGCTGTGGAATTTCAAGAAGATGGCAACACGTTGCCGTCTCTTGTCCTTATTGAGGGTTTGTCAGGCTTACGTACTTACCAAAAAGATGTTAAAATTGACCAATATCAATTAAGGCTTGAGCAAACCTATGATCCCGGAAAAGCGAATTATACGACGCATTCAGTCTGGCGGTTGTGCTATCCATTGCCAGGATTGCAGCATCAGCCAGCTCTGTATCCCGTTTACCCTGAATGAGCATGAACTCGATCAGCTTGATAATATCATCGAGCGCAAAAAGCCGATTCAGAAAGGGCAGACGCTGTTTAAAGCGGGAGACGAACTGAAATCGCTCTATGCTATCCGCTCTGGCACCATCAAGAGCTACACCATCACCGAACAGGGTGACGAGCAGATCACCGGCTTCCACCTGGCAGGCGATCTGGTGGGCTTTGATGCCATCGGCACTGGTCACCACCCGAGCTTTGCTCAGGCACTCGAAACCTCAATGGTTTGCGAAATTCCGTTTGAAACCCTGGACGATCTGTCCGGTAAGATGCCTAACCTGCGTCAGCAGATGATGCGTCTGATGAGCGGTGAGATCAAAGGCGATCAGGACATGATTCTGCTGCTTTCCAAAAAGAATGCAGAAGAGCGCCTGGCCGCGTTTATCTACAACCTCTCCCGCCGCTTCGCCGAGCGCGGTTTCTCGCCGCGTGAGTTCCGTCTGACCATGACCCGTGGCGATATCGGTAACTACCTGGGCCTGACCGTTGAGACCATCAGCCGTCTGCTGGGTCGTTTCCAGAAGAGCGGAATGCTGGCCGTTAAGGGTAAATACATCACTATCGAAAACGGCGAAGCGCTGGCCGTTCTTGCCGGACACGCCCGCAACGTGGCGTAACTCTCCGCATGTTGATAACCAGACTGATAAATTCACGTGATTTATTGGTCTGGTATCATCGCTTCCGCTTTAAGACATTTTCACCGTAGCACGTCCCCACACAGCGCCTGAAAGGTTGTCGTTGAGGTTATGAATTGAGAGAAAGTTTGTTTTTCGTTTCAGTCGTGATCGCCTCAGTGACCTTTATATTCATCTGGATCATGCTTGTCGGTCCGATGAAGGGGGAGGAAAAAACCTACGTTCAGGATTCCACGACCTTTGCGATAGCGGTGATGGTGCTGCTGTTCATTGCGTTTATCGCGGTGACATCCACCGTGCTTTTCCTCTGATAAATTTTCATGAATTATTGATCTGGCAAAAGCTCCCCTCTGTTTCATTCAGGATATATAGGTTACTCTTTTAATTACAGACTGTGGTGACAGTAGTAAGGAGACCTGTATGGCCAAGTATCAAAACATGCTGGTAGCTATCGATCCGAATCAGGACGATCAGCCGGCATTACGACGTGCTGTGTATTTACATCAACGGATTGGTGGCAAAATCAAAGCATTTTTGCCGATCTATGACTTCTCGTATGAGATGACCACCCTTCTGTCGCCTGACGAGCGCACCGCTATGCGTCAGGGCGTCATCAGCCAGCGTACCGCGTGGATCCGTGAACAGGCGAAGTATTACCTGGAAGCGGGAGTGCCTATTGATATTAAAGTGGTCTGGCATAACCGACCCTTTGAGGCCATTATCCAGGAAGTGGTTGCCGGTGGGCACGACCTGCTGCTGAAGATGGCGCACCAGCACGACAAGCTGGAGTCCGTAATCTTCACTCCGACCGACTGGCATCTGTTGCGTAAATGCCCTTGCCCGGTCTGGATGGTGAAAGACCAGCCGTGGCCTGAAGGCGGGAAAGCCGTTGTGGCGGTGAATCTCGCGAGCGAAGAGGATTATCACAATTCGCTCAACGAGAAGCTGGTGAAGGAGACCATCCAGCTTGCCGATCAGGTTAACCATACCGAAGTGCATCTGGTGGGCGCCTATCCGGTTACCCCGATCAATATCGCCATTGAGCTGCCGGAATTTGACCCAAGCGTCTATAACGACGCGATCCGCGGTCAGCACCTGCTGGCGATGAAAGCGCTGCGCCAGAAGTTCAGCATTGACGAGAACATGACGCACGTGGAAAAAGGGCTGCCTGAAGAGGTGATCCCGGATCTAGCCGAACATCTGCAGGCCGGGATTGTGGTGCTGGGCACCATTGGCCGGACCGGTATCTCTGCTGCCTTCCTCGGCAATACCGCCGAACAGGTGATCGACCATCTGCGCTGCGACCTGCTGGTCATCAAGCCGGATGAGTATCAGACGCCGATTGAGCTGGACGACCCGGAAGACGATTAACGTAAACATCAAAGCCCGCCGCTCCGGCGGGCTTTTCTCATCAGCTCTCCATTACCGGCTTCGGCTGTTCACCTGACTCATCCTGCATCCACGGCGCGTGCAATACCATGCTGGGCAGCGCCAGCTTAATCTCCTGGGCGTTCAGCCCTTCAAGAATACGGATATTGATCTCCTGCTGGATGTCCATGTATTTGTTGTAATCCGCGGTATTAACGATATGGACGACTTCGAACGTCAGGCGGTCGCGGTCGAATCCCAGAAAATGGGCACGATCGAATTTTGTCTCGCCGACATCGGTAATGATCTGCCTGACCATATCCCCCACGTAGCGCAACTTATCGGGCGGCGTGTCGCTGGCAACGCCAAAGGTAAAGACGATGCGACGCGTCTGCATGCGTTTGTAGTTGTGAAGCGTCTGCTGAAGCAAAATGGCGTTGCCGCAGACGATCTGCTCCCCGCTCAGGCTGCGGATACGGGTCGTTTTCAGGCCAATGTGCTCTACCGTCCCCGCCACGTCGTTGAACACCACAAAATCGCCAATTTCAAACGGCTTATCAAAGCCGATAGAGAGCGAGGCAAACACGTCGCTGAGGATCGTTTGTACGGCGAGGGCGATGGCAATACCCCCTACCCCAAGGCTGGCAACCAGAGCAGTGATGTTGACGCCCGCGTTAGCAAGGATAGACAGCAGCATCACTGACCAGACGATGGCACGGAGAATAAGCCCCGTGATCACCAGCGTGACCGGGTTTTTATGGCTTCCAGGCGCCAGCATGACGTGACGAAGCCACGACACCACCCCCTGATCCATCCACAGCGCCACCTGGATGGCGAAAACCAGGAACCAGGCGTGGCTCACGGTGCCAAAGAGATGATTCGGCAAGTCAACGAAACGCAGGCTGAAGAGCAGCGCCACCACAAACAGCAGGAAGCGGCTGGTGCGGTTAAGCATATCGGTCAGGATAAAACGCATCCGGTTGGTGGTCGGGTGCTTGTCGCCCCAGGTGGTGATGCCTTTCTTAACGAACGCGATCAGGCGCGTTAGCAGCCAGTACACCAGCAGCGTCACAAAGACAACCGTGGCGGCGCCTATCCAGAATGTCGGCGTCATCATCAGCGCGATGATGTCGAAGCGGGACAGAAATTGCATTACACCTCCTCGTATTACACAAAGGGTAAAGTATAGACAGAGGAGAAACGCTGGCCGCAGAAATAGGAAAACCGCCCCGAAGGGCGGTTTGTCAGGAGAAAGCGAATTACAGCGCTTTCAGAATCGCATCCACGCTGGCTTTGGCGTCGCCAAACAGCATATGGGTATTCTCTTTGAAGAACAGCGGGTTCTGCACGCCAGCATAGCCGGTGTTCATCGAGCGTTTGAAGACAATGACGTTCTGCGCCTTCCACACTTCCAGAACCGGCATCCCGGCGATTGGGCTACGCGGATCGTCCTGTGCCGCCGGGTTAACGGTGTCGTTAGCACCAATAACCAGCACGGTGTCGGTGTCGGCGAAATCATCATTGATCTCGTCCATCTCCAGCACGATGTCGTATGGCACCTTCGCTTCCGCCAGCAGTACGTTCATGTGGCCCGGCAGACGTCCGGCCACCGGGTGAATACCAAAGCGAACTTTGATACCGCGCGCGCGCAGCTTCTCGGTGATTTCCGCCACCGGATACTGCGCCTGCGCCACCGCCATACCGTAGCCTGGGGTGATGATCACAGAATGCGAGTTTTTCAGCATTTCCGCGGTGTCTTCCGCGCTGATCTCACGGTGTTCACCCACTTCTTCGTCAGAGCCGGTAGAAGAACCGTCAGAACCGAAGCCACCGGCGATAACGCTGATGAACGAACGGTTCATCGCCTTACACATGATGTAAGACAGGATGGCACCGGAGGAACCGACCAGCGCACCGGTGACGATCAGCAGGTCGTTGCTCAGCATAAAGCCCGCAGCCGCCGCTGCCCAACCGGAGTAGGAGTTCAGCATCGAGACAACCACCGGCATATCCGCACCGCCGATGGACGCCACCAGATGCCAGCCAAACGCCAGCGCGATGATGGTCATCACCAGCAACGCCAGTACCTGCAGGCCCACGCTTTCGGTACGCACGAAGACCACCAGAAGCACAAACGACACCACCAGCGCCGCCAGGTTCAGCTTGTGACGGTTAGGCAGCATCAGCGGTTTAGAAGAGATCTTACCGCGCAGCTTGCCAAACGCCACGATAGAACCGGTGAAGGTTACTGCACCGATGAAGATACCGAGGAACACTTCGGTCAGATGAATGTTGACCAGAATCGGCTCCATGCCCGGTTCGTGATACAGGTAGCTGTTGAAGCCCACCAGCACCGCCGCCAGGCCCACGAAGCTGTGCAGAATCGCCACCAGCTCCGGCATCTCGGTCATTTCAACGCGCTTCGCCAGGCGAATACCAATCGCGCCGCCGATGATCATCGCCACCAGGATCCACGCCACGTTGCCGGTATCCGGCCCGAAGATGGTGGCAATCAGCGCAATCGCCATCCCGGCGATACCAAAGTTATTTCCCTGCTGAGACGTTTCGTGTTTGGAAAGCCCCGCCAGACTGAAAATAAACAGGATTGCAGCAACAATGTATGCGGCTGTCACTAATCCTCCAGACATATGCTACCCCTTAGCCTTTACGAAACATTTTCAGCATGCGCTGAGTCACGGTGAAACCACCGAAAATATTGATACTGGCGATCAGCACCGCGATAAAGCTCAGGAAGCTGATCCAGCCGCCGTGTCCAATCTGCAGCAACGCCCCTACCACGATGATCCCGGAGATAGCGTTGGTCACCGACATCAGCGGCGTATGCAGCGCATGGGAGACGTTCCACACCACGTAGTAACCCACAACGCACGAGAGTGCGAAGACGGTAAAGTGGCCGAGGAACTCTTTCGGCGCGACGTCAGCCAGCCAGCCGAACAGAATAATGACCAGCGCCATGATGGCGTATTTGCGCCACGGAGAAGCCGGTTTAGCCGGTTCTTTTGGCTCGGGTGCCGCTTTCGGCGCAGCCTGGGGCTGGGCTGAAACCTGAATAGGCGGCGCAGGCCAGGTAATTTCACCTTCGCGAACGACGGTAACGCCGCGCACCACCACATCGTCAAAATCGACGGTGATGTTGCCGTCTTTCTCTTTGCAGAGCAGCTTCAGCAGGTTAACGAGGTTCGTGCCGTACAGCTGAGACGACTGGGTTGGCAGGCGGCCAGGCAGGTCGGTATAGCCGATCACCTTCACGCCGTTAGCGGTCGTGGTCACCTGATTGGCAACGGTATACTCGCAGTTACCGCCGTTTTGCGCAGCCAGGTCGACAATCACGCTGCCCGGCTTCATGGAGTCGACCATCTCGCGGGTGATCAGCTTCGGCGCCGGTTTACCCGGAATAAGCGCGGTGGTAACAATAATGTCGACGTCTTTCGCCTGCGCGGCGAAGAGTTCCATTTCGGCTTTGATAAAGGCTTCGGACATCACCTTCGCGTAACCATCACCGCTGCCCGCTTCTTCCTTAAAGTCCAGCTCAAGGAATTCGGCCCCCATGCTCTGGACCTGTTCCTTCACTTCGGGACGGGTGTCGAACGCGCGCACGATAGCGCCCAGGCTGTTTGCCGCACCGATTGCGGCAAGACCCGCCACGCCCGCGCCAATCACCATCACTTTCGCCGGTGGGACTTTCCCCGCCGCGGTGATCTGGCCGGTAAAGAAGCGTCCAAATTCGTGGGCTGCTTCAACAATGGCGCGGTAGCCGGCAATGTTTGCCATGGAGCTCAGCGCATCCAGCGACTGCGCGCGCGAAATACGCGGCACGGAGTCCATCGCCATCACGGTCACGCCACGGGCCGCCAGCTTCTCCATCAGTTCAGGATTTTGTGCAGGCCAGACGAAGCTCACCAGCGTGGTGCCTGGATTCAGCAGCGCAATCTCACTCTCTTCCGGCGCGTTGACCTTCAGAATCACGGGCGACTGCCAGACTTCAGCACCGTCCACCACTTCCGCGCCAGCCTGAATAAAGGCTTCGTCATCGAAACTCGCCAGCTTGCCTGCGCCGCTTTCAACCGCGACGGTAAAACCCAGCTTAAGCAGTTGCTCCACCGTTTTCGGTGTTGCCGCTACGCGGGTTTCATTGGCTAACCGTTCTTTTGGTACCCCAATACGCATAGTTTTCCCTTCCATCGGTTTTTGATGATGGTTTGTCGATAAATGCCCGCGGTTTGTATCAATTTTCGCCAGCATGATAGCGACGAGAAATGAGTAACCCCGCAAAATAAAACAGTAACAAACTGTCTATAACCTACTGAAAATAGCGCTTGTGATCTACCGCCAGAAAACACTATTTCTTACTTTATCTGTGAAAAATAAGCGATCGGCGTCACTGACAGTGATATTTACCTTAAATTCATCGCCAGAACCGATAAATCGCGCAAGCGAAGCGGTAAAAACATGATATAGCGCCATAAGAGAACAAGTTATTAACATTAAATTAACTTGTAAAAGTCATATGCTTTATCAGTTTTGCTTGTCAAACGCCTGTTTTTTCAACATATCACTAAATGTTATCGAATTCGGTAATTGAGTGAGCACAGGCAGTGAAAAATGGCGCAGACAGCGACGGGTTTTAAATGCCATAATCGGGGCCGTCTCAAATAAACAACAATACCAGTACATGGTTTGCGCAAGGCGAAGGATTATTTTTATGAAGCTTAAGAACACACTCCTGGCGTCCGCACTTCTCTGTGCGACCGCCCTGTCTGCGAATGCCGCAACAGAGTTAACGCCAGAGCAAGCGGCAGCGTTAAAACCTTTTGACCATACGGTCATTGTGGGTCGTTATAATTCTATTGGCGATGCCGTCGCCGCCGCATCAAAAGCCGCGGATAAAAACGGGGCGGCCTCGTTTTACGTAGTTGACCAGTCCGATTACGGCAACAGCGGTAACCAGCGCGTGACCATTGCGCTGTATAAAGATAATGCACCAAAGGCTGACGCGCCGAAAAATCGCGTGATCAACGGTATCGTTGAGCTGCCGAAAGACCAGGCCATTGAGCTGGAACCTTACGACACCGTTACCGTTCAGGGCTTCTATCGCAGCCAGCCAGAAGTGAACGATGCCATCACCAAAGCCGCGAAAGAAAAAGGTGCCTACTCTTTCTATATCGTGCGTCAGGTGGATGCTAACCAGGGCGGCAACCAGCGCATTACCGCATTCATCTACAAAGAAGATGCGAAAAAACGCGTTCTGCAGAGCCCGGATGCCATCCCTGCGGATTCTGAAGCGGGTCGCGCGGCGATAGCCAAAGGCGGCGAAGAAGCGAAGAAAGTTGAAATTCCGGGCGTAGCGACCTCTGCGGCGCCAAGCGCTGAAGTGGGCCGTTTCTTTGAAACGCAGTCCACGAAAGGTGGCCGTTACTCCGTGACGCTGCCGGACGGCACCAAAATTGAAGAGCTGAACAAAGCCACTGCCGCGCAGATGGTGCCGTTCGACAGCATCAAGTTTACCGGCAACTACGGCAATATGACGGAAGTCTCTTATCACGTCGCGAAGCGTGCGGCGAAGAAAGGGGCGAAGTATTACCACATCACCCGCCAGTGGCAGGAACGTGGTAACAACGTGACCATCAGCGCCGATCTGTACAAGTAACAAAACCGTTGACGAAAGGCGGCGCAATGCCGCCTTTTTTGTTACTTTTTTTGAAAATCTGCCACACATCATTGCATGCTTTCGTTACACTCCGTAAAATCCCGCGCCTTAGTGTGATCCACCATTTTTATGCGCCTTAGCGAAATAATTATTCTGGATTGGGACTTTTCATAACAGGAAGCCAATGGAAAAGAAACTTGGCCTGAGTGCTTTAACTGCACTTGTATTGAGCTCAATGCTGGGCGCGGGCGTATTCAGTTTACCGCAGAACATGGCGGCCGTCGCAAGCCCTGCCGCCCTGCTCATTGGCTGGGGCATTACCGGTGTCGGGATATTGCTGCTGGCGTTTGCCATGCTGCTGCTGACACGCATTCGCCCGGATCTGGACGGCGGCATTTTCACCTATGCACGTGAAGGTTTCGGCGAGCTAATCGGCTTCTGTTCCGCCTGGGGCTACTGGCTGTGCGCGGTCATCGCCAACGTCTCTTATCTGGTAATTGTCTTCTCGGCGCTCAGTTTCTTTACCGATACCCCTGAGCTGCGCCTGTTTGGCGACGGCAATACCTGGCAGTCTATCGTCGGCGCCTCGGTGCTGCTGTGGATTGTTCACTGGCTGATTTTGCGCGGTGTCCAGACCGCCGCCAGCATCAACCTGGTGGCGACGCTGGCGAAGCTGGTGCCGCTTGGCCTGTTTATCGTGCTGGCCTTTATCGCGTTTCGTCTTGACGTGTTTTCGCTTGATTTCAGCGGCATTGCGCTGGGCGTTCCGGTCTGGGAGCAGGTGAAAAACACGATGCTGATTACCCTGTGGGTATTTATCGGCGTTGAGGGTGCCGTCGTGGTTTCTGCCCGCGCGCGCAATAAGCGCGATGTGGGCCGCGCCACGCTGCTGGCCGTCCTGGCGGCGCTGGGCGTGTATCTGCTGGTGACCCTGCTTTCGCTGGGCGTGGTAGCGCGTCCTGAACTGGCCGAAATGCGTAACCCGTCCATGGCAGGACTGATGGTGAAAATGCTCGGCCCGTGGGGCGACGTGGTGATTGCCGCAGGGCTGATCGTCTCCGTCTGCGGCGCTTACCTGAGCTGGACCATCATGGCGGCTGAAGTGCCGTTCCTGGCCGCGACGCACAAGGCGTTTCCACGACTGTTTGCTCGTCAAAACCAAAATAATGCGCCATCAGCCTCACTCTGGCTGACCAACATCAGCGTTCAGGTCTGTCTGGTGCTGATCTGGCTCACAGGTTCAGACTATAACACCCTGCTGACCATCGCCTCGGAGATGATTCTGGTACCCTATTTCTTAGTGGGTGCGTATTTGTTAAAAATCGCCACGCGTCCGGCGCACTATGTTGTGGGCGTAGGGGCCTGTATTTACGGCCTGTGGTTGTTGTATGCTTCCGGGCCGATGCATCTGCTGCTGTCGGTTGTGCTGTATGCGCCGGGTCTGCTGGTGTTTATCTATGCCCGCCGCACGCATCAGCTGGAGAACGCGCTGAAACGCCGTGAAATGGCCTTAATCGGGCTGTTACTGGTTGCTGCCGTACCGGCAACCTGGATGTTAATGGGATAGCACTGTCTTTCCCATTGTTGAACTGTAAAGGAGAATACGATGGGAAATGCACCGCTTCGCCCAATACTGATCACCGGTGGAGGCCGCCGTATCGGCCTCGCCCTCGCCCATCACTTTCTCAACCTTCGGCATCCGGTCATTGTCAGCTACCGTACGGAATACCCGTCGATTGAGGGGCTGCGCAAAGCCGGAGCGATCTGCATTCAGGCTGATTTTTCCACCGACGAAGGCATTCTGGCCTTTGCCGAACAGGTTAAATCCACCGCGACGGGGTTGCGTGCCGTGATCCATAACGCCAGCGCATGGTGTGCCGAGAAGCCCGGCACGTCCCTCAGCGATACGCTCTCCGCCATGCTGCAGATCCACGTTAACGCCCCTTATCTGCTTAACCACGCGCTGCAGGATCTGCTGCGCGGCCACGGGCATGCGGCGGGCGACATTATTCACTTTACCGATTATGTGGTGGAGCGCGGCAGCGACAAGCATATCGCCTACGCGGCCAGCAAAGCCGCGCTGGATAACATGACCCGCTCCTTTGCCCGCAAGCTCGCGCCCGAGGTAAAGGTGAACGCCATCGCCCCGGCGATGATTTTGTTTAACGAACACGATGATGCGGAATACCGCCAGCAGGCGCTGAATAAGTCGCTGATGAAAATTGCCCCAGGCGAGAAAGAGGTGATCGACCTTGTAGATTATCTGCTCACCAGCTGCTATGTCACCGGCAGAACCTTTGCCGTGGACGGCGGCCGCCCGCTGCGCTAGTGAAAGCGGCTCCAGAAGAAGATTAACACCCAGGCGCTGAGCCCCCAGCAGACCACTGCCCCGCCCAGCGCCAGGGGAAGCCGCAGAAAACCGGTGAAATACCACAGGGAAAGCAGGTAGAGAAAGTACGGAATGATTGACCACATGCCAAACACGATGGTCGTGCGTAGCGCTTCCGTACCCCGCTCAGAGGCCACAATATAGTGGGCAATCAGCGCAAAGGTCGGGAACAGCGGGATAAGCCCGGCAATATAGTAGTTTTTGGTTTTTGCCAGAATGCCAATCAGTAACACCACCAGCGCCCCCAGCGCGACTTTGATCACCAGCCCCATATTTTTTCCTATAACAATCAAATAACAAGAAACGTCAGAATAACGGAAGCGGCGTTAATTTTGAAAGATTAATGGAAGGTTAAGGTTCCGCGGTGTATTTTGGCTTTTTTCACGAAAACAGACGCTGTATGAATAAGATTGTATATGTTGAAGACGAACCCGAAGTCGGGCAATTGATCGCCGCCTATCTGGGTAAACATGATATGGACGTCATTGTCGAGCCTCGCGGCGATCGTGCCGAAGAGGTGGTCGTCCGTGAAAACCCGGATTTAGTGCTGCTGGACATCATGCTGCCAGGCAAAGACGGCATGACGCTCTGCCGGGACCTGCGCGCCCGCTGGGATGGTCCTATCGTTCTGCTTACCTCACTGGACAGCGATATGAACCATATTCTGTCGCTGGAGATGGGCGCCAATGATTACATTCTGAAAACCACACCGCCTGCCGTCCTGCTGGCCCGCCTGCGTCTGCATTTGCGCCAGCACGCCAGCATCGAACGCGAAGCGCCCGCGCCGTCCCTGACGCCGCACAAAGCGTTGCGCTTCGGTACGCTGTCTATTGACCCGGTTAACCGCCAGGTCCTGCTTTCCGGCGAGCTTATCGCCCTTTCTACCGCAGACTTTGACCTGCTGTGGGAGCTGGCCACGCATGCCGGGCAAATCATGGACCGCGACGCGCTGCTGAAAAACCTCCGTGGCGTGAGCTATGACGGTATGGATCGCAGCGTTGACGTGGCGATTTCGCGATTACGCAAAAAACTGCAGGATAACGCCACCGAGCCCTACCGCATTAAAACCGTGCGTAACAAGGGTTATCTGTTTGCCCCACACGCCTGGGAAACTTGATCGTCGGATAGGATAATCTGCGCGAATTGAAGGCATTGCGCGAAAACGCCCTCCTTTCGCGCATTTATTTTTACGTTTGCGCAACATTTAACTTGCTAAGCACGCAAACTATTCCATAATTAGCTTCTCGACTCTCCTTTCTTCAGCTCATCCCGCTCTTGCGATCGTTTTACTCATTTTCGCCGTGAAGCTTTCACGACATCGCTCCCAGAAATCTTGAAATGAGGATTTAAGCCCATGAATTATGTATAGCTACGGTCAGGTAGAAGCGATAAAAACCAATCTTGAGTGGATTGTTAATCAGGCAACCCTTAACCACACCTCACCCTCACGCACCGATCAAAAAGCGCTCTTTGACCTCCTGGAACTCATCCAGTCTTACGAAATACTGCTGGATCTCATCAGCGAATACGGGGTGGATGTGATTGATACGCACATTGCGGAAGGCCTGGCCGTGACCGAAAAACTCATCGCCAAGGTAAAAAACAGCGCGAAATCCATATAACACGCTCGACAGTCGTGAAAAAACCGAAAGGTTTTCATGTATATTCTGCACATAGCGTTTTTTCGGCGAGATCCAATGAAAAAGCTGTTTGTGCAGTTTAGTGTGCAGAAAATCTGCAATTTAGTGGAAAGGCTATAGCTTCTCTCCCATTCGCAAAGCTATTCAAGGCTCGTCATTTTCTGGTAATCATTAGGTGTTATTCCTGTCAGGCGATAAAATACTCGCCTCATAACATCCGGCCCAGAAAAGCCACATTCAACGGCAAGTTTCTTCGCTGGCATTTTTTCCTTTTCAATCAGTACTTTTGCTCTAGATACGCGCTCGCGTTCGAGCCACTGCGCCGGGGTAAGGCCAATTTCCTGCCGAAATATCCGCGTAAGGTGCCTCTGGCTGAAGTTAATATGCTCTGCCATCATAGCAACCGTTGTCACGTCTTTAATATTCGCGATTGCCCATCTCTGGAGCTCCTGAAGAGCTGTACGGCCATCAAGCGAAAGCGTATTGCTCCTCATAAAGTGAGACTGGTTAACTGGACGCCGGAAAAACATGACCATTTGATCGGCGACTTCTGCCGCAACCTCCCTACCGAGATCTTCTTCAACAAGTCGCAGTGCCAAATCCAGGCCTGAAGTAACGCCCGCCGCCGTTCTCACTCGCCCATCGTCAACATACAACGCATCTGCCTCTACGATTATTTGGGGATGCCTGGCGGAAAGGGTTTTCGCACATGCCCAATGCGTGGTCACTCTTTTTCCATTTAGCTTTCCGGTGAGCGCCAGGAGTAATGCCCCCGTACAAACTGAACCAAACCGCTTGCTTGACTCGCAGAGTGCGTTAATTCCATCCAGCACACGGGGGTCCGGCTGGTAATAAGCAATATCCGGCGCGCCGGCAACAAGGAATGTATCTGCCGTAAGCCCACCGCAGTCTGACAGGGTTGCATCTGCCGTTATCTTTACGCCTGACGAAGACCGAATCACAGGATCGGTAACCGAAACAACGCGCAGCGAGTAAAAGCTGCGCTTAAGAACCCGGTTAGCCTCAGCAAACACATCTATGGGACCACAGACATCAAGCATCTGAACGCCTGGCACCGCCAGAATAAAAACGTTATGACTCATTTTAAGTCTCCGGAGTCCTGAATCATCTCTATGTCCTATAAAGTCTTTAAAATACATTTTGGGACATTCAAGGTAAACCTTATGCTGTATACCTACAACAGAGAAGAGGAGTTTTTCATGATTCGCACAACCGAAGATATCAGTATCCCGGACAGCAAAATGGCCCGTGAAGCCACCGAGTTCATTCGTGACACGGAATCCGATCTGCTTTTTAACCATTCAAGCCGCGTTTACCAATGGGCGGCTCTGGCCGGTCAGAAAAGAGAGGTTAAAGCCGATGCTGAGCTTTTGTACATTGGATGTATGTTCCATGACATTGGCCTGACTCGCGAATACTGTAGCTGCGATAAACGTTTTGAAGTAGATGGTGCAAACGAAGCACGGAAGTTTCTGGAAAGTTATGGCATCGGAACTCAGGATATTGATAAGGTGTGGACAGCAATTGCCCTCCACACCACGCCGGGTATTCCGGAATTCATGGCGCCGGAAATAGCGCTACTTACGGCAGGAGTAGAAATGGACGTGCTGGGAATTGATTTTGAAGTATTCTCACAGGAAGAAATCAGCGCAGTTACCCAGCGTTTCCCACGGACACCGCATTTTAAGGAGGACATTATTCAGGCCTTTTATGACGGCATCAAACACAAGCCGCACACGACATTTGGTAACGTAAAAGCGGATGTACTTGCAGACAAGGATACACTCTTCAAACCTATGAATTTCTGCAGCATTATCCGACAGTCTCGCTGGCAAGGCTGATAACGGACAGCCTGAATAGTACCTGATGGAGGCATCAGGTACTATTCAGGCATGGGGATGTTCGGATAAGAGTAATAGTGCGAAAGTCTCCTTCCGGTCAACTGACAGTATGCCAGTGAAGCCACATTGCATCGCATTGCGTCTTATCCATCCGGTACCAAAGAGTTTTTCTCCGGATTCGGGGAAGATATAAATCTAGATTTCGCAGCTTAAGTACAACTTGCTAAGAATTTCGGCATCAGCGGCGAATTGCATAAGTTTGTAAAAAATTCAACACCTTCAGAAACAAACGCTCGCATCAGATTGAACATTTCAAAATTACCAGCAGTTAAATCGATTCCCTTACAGGTTTAATGTATCTGTCGATGTAAGTCATGAACGTCTATTTATCCACTCAAGGTAATAGCAGGTGATTTATCCGCTGTAGGGATATCCCTTTTAAATCCACTTACAAATGCGCTCGTGTTGGAAGAATATCATGTATGGTATTCTTTAGTTGTTTATATTTAGTACATTGCCCTCAGTAGTTACATCCTATGCTCAATTACATTGTCATTAATTAGTTAGCGAGATAAGAATGAAATCAAACGTAAAGTATACTTTTCATCACTTCGGCATCCCGTTACAGGATGGCGTTTTTGAAGGTGCATACAGCGAAAAAGCGGGGATGTATACAGTTGATAACCCAGGTCAGTTTCGTGTGCAGTGGCATAGATTTAAAGATAGTTCTCCACTCCACAATCTGATAAAAACTGTGCCTCATGTCGCCTTCAAAGTGGACAACCTGCTAAGAGCTATCGAAGATGAAGAAGTAATTCTTGGTCCCTATGAGCCCATTGATGGTTTCTTTGTTGCCATGATTAATGACAATGGCGCACCGATTGAACTCATAGAAACTACACTCTCAGATGATGAAATCTGGGAAAGAGCAAGGTCCGGTCAAGGCGACCTTTACAGGAAGTAATTTTATCCGGGAGCCGTTGTGAAAGTGGCTCTCTGTGAATACTTATTTGAAGCCTGGCAAATAAATCTGAACTTCGCTCATCATCCACTCACGAGCCACATGAAGAAATTGTTTCCTACCACCAGCTTCCCACCGGGCCATTTTGCTGGCGCAATGACTAACCTCTTTCGTTTCGGTATTAATAATATGATCAAGCTTGTTCAGCCGAGAAATTGCTTCAAAACTGAAAGAGAAGACAGGCCTACCGAACGATAAAACGATCGGGCATTCGCCGCAGACGCCCCTATCAGCTGCGTCATACATACGCGTGCTGGATGTTGTCGGCAGGTGCTAATCCTGCTTTTATAGCGAATCAGATGGGTGATAAGAATGCAGAGATGGTCTTCCATGTATACTCTGCGAGGATAAATGTTCTCGATAGCGATCAGGTACCATTTTTGAATCAGCGCTTTGGCGGATATGCTAATGCCCCTAAAGTGCTCCTGAAGGTCAAAACAAAGTAGTTAATTACTTGATGTCCCGGTGATATTTAATGAAAAAGCTGTTTGTGCAGTTTTATCTTTTACTGTTTGTCTGCTTCCTGGTGATGACCATGCTGGTCGGCCTGGTTTATAAATTCACCGCCGAACGTGCGGGCCGGCAGTCGCTGGACGATCTGATGAAAAGCTCGCTCTATTTGATGCGCAGCGAGCTAAGAGAGATCCCGCCACACGACTGGGCGAAAACCCTGAAAGAGCTGGATCTCAATCTGTCATTCGATTTACGCATTGAGCCGTTGAAAGATTTCGATCTGGACCCGCCCGCCATGCAGCGTCTGCGCGACGGGGACATCGTCGCGCTGGATGAGAAATACACCTTTATCCAGCGCATTCCGCGCAGCCATTATGTGCTGGCCGTCGGGCCGGTGCCCTATCTCTATTATCTCCATCAGATGCGCCTGCTGGACATGGCGCTGATGGCCTTTATCGCCATTTCGCTCGCATTTCCGGTCTTTATCTGGATGCGGCCCCACTGGCAGGACATGCTGAAGCTGGAATCCGCCGCGCAGCGTTTTGGCGAGGGGCATTTTACTGAACGCATTCACTTCGACAGCGGTTCCAGCTTTGAGCGTCTGGGCGTGGCCTTTAACCAGATGGCCGATAACATCAACGCCCTGATCGCCAGTAAGAAGCAGCTTATCGACGGAATTGCGCACGAGCTGCGCACGCCGCTGGTTCGCCTGCGCTACCGTCTGGAGATGAGCGAGAATCTGACCGAGGCAGAGAATCAGGCGCTTAACCGCGACATTGGCCAGCTTGAAGCGCTGATTGAGGAGCTGCTGACCTACGCGCGTCTCGACCGCCCGCAAAACGAGCTGAACCTCACCACGCCGGATCTGCCCGCCTGGCTGCAAACCCACATTGATGACGTTCAGAGCGTAAACCCGCAGCGCACGCTGTTGACGCGCGTCACGCCGGGTGACTACGGCGCGCTCGATATGCGCCTGATGGAGCGCGTGCTGGACAACCTGATGAACAACGCCATGCGCTACAGCGAAAGTACGCTCCAGATTGGCCTGGATTTGCAGGGCAACCGGGCCAGCCTGACGGTGGAGGATGACGGACCGGGAATTGCCCCGGAAGCGCGAGAAACCGTGTTTGAACCGTTTGTCCGCCTCGATCCCAGCCGCGATCGCGCCACCGGCGGATGCGGCCTGGGGCTGGCGATTGTCTACTCTATCGCGCAGGCGATGGGCGGCACGGTGCATTGCGAGGAGAGCGAGCTCGGCGGCGCACGCTTCTGTTTTAGCTGGCCGGTGTACCATAACATCGCCCTTCCCGTCCCTGCCTGACCTCAACCGCACGCTGGCCTGACCCGGCGTGCTGTGCTATATGATAAGTATGTTGTAACTAATGAGAGTGTTTATGGCGAACTACGATCTCATCGAACGGCTTAACGGCACGTTTCGGGAAATAGAACACGAACTCCTGACCCTGACCGAGCGTTTGCAGGCCTGTCGCCTGCTGGCCGCGCGCGTCTTTACCCTGCCGGAAGTGGCTAAGGGAGCCGAGCACGATCCGCTGGACACCATCGAGGTCGAACAGCACATCGGCAGCGCGGCCCTTGAGCTGGCGCTAAAACACTATCGTCGCCTGTTTATCCAGCAGCAGTCAGAAAACCGCAGCAGCAAGGCCGCCGTGCGCCTGCCGGGGGTCATCTGCCTGCAAACCGATGCGACATCGCGCGAAGCGCTGGAAAGCCAGATTGCGCATATCAACACCCTGAAAGCGGCCTTTGAAAAGATCATCACCGAAGAGTCCGGCCTCGCGCCTGCCGCGCGGTTTGAGTGGGTGCACCGCCAGCTTCCGGGGCTGATTACCCTGAATGCCTATCGGACGCTGACGGTACTGCGTCACCCCGCTACGCTGCGCTTCGGCTGGGCGAATAAGCACATCATTAAAAACTTCACCCGGGATGAGATTCTGGCCCAACTGGAAAAAAGCCTGAAATCGCCGCGCACGGTCGCCCCGTGGTCGCGGGAGCAGTGGATTGAGCGCCTGGAGCAGGAGTACCACAGCATCGCCTCGCTGCCAGCGGATGCGCGCCTGAAGATAAAGCGCCCGGTGAAGGTGCAGCCTATCGCTCGCGTCTGGTATTCCGGTCAGCAAAAGCAGGTACAGTATGCCTGCCCGACGCCGCTGATTGCGCTTTACGATGCCGATCAGGGCGCGGTGGTACCCGATATCGGGGAACTGCTGAATTACGATGCTGACAATGTTCAGCACCGTTACAGACCTCAGGCGCAGCCGCTACAGCTGATTATTCCTCGGCTGCACCTGTACGTGGCGGGATGATTATTTCAGGCTACCGACCATCGCTTCCGGGCGAACCCAGGCGTCAAACTCCGCCTCTGTGAGATAGCCCAGCGCCAGGGCGGAGGCTTTCAGCGTCAGCCCCTCTTTATGCGCTTTTTTGGCGATCTCGGCGGCCTTGTCGTAGCCAATATGGGTATTGAGCGCGGTGACCAGCATCAGAGATTCATTGAGCAGCTGGCTGATGCGTTCGCGATTGGGCTCAATCCCTACCGCGCAATGCTCGTTAAAGCTCTCCATCCCGTCCGCCAGCAGACGAACAGATTGCAGCACGTTGTGGATCACCATCGGGCGATAGACGTTCAGCTCGAAGTTGCCGGACGCACCGCCCATGTTGACGGCCACGTCGTTGCCCATCACCTGGCAGCAGAGCATGGTCATGGCTTCGCACTGGGTCGGGTTCACTTTACCCGGCATGATGGAACTGCCCGGCTCGTTTTCCGGGATGCTGATTTCACCGATGCCGCAGCGCGGGCCCGAGGCCAGCCAGCGCACGTCGTTAGCAATTTTCATCAGCGAGGCCGCCAGTCCCTTCAGCGCGCCGTGGGTGTGGACCAGCGCATCGCAGGTCGCCAGCGCTTCGAACTTATTGGGCGCCGTGACGAACGGCTGTCCGGTGATGGCAGCAAGCTCCTCCGCCACGCGCACCGCGTATTCTGGATGGGTGTTTAACCCGGTACCGACCGCCGTCCCACCGAGCGCCAGCTCCGCCAGGTGCGGCAGGCTGTTCTCGATATGCTTCAGGTTGTGTTCCAGCATCGCCACCCAGCCGGAAATCTCCTGGCCGAGCGTCAAGGGCGTGGCGTCCTGCAGGTGCGTACGGCCAATCTTGACGATGTCGCGGAAGGCCTGCGCTTTCTCGTTAAGCGTGGATTTGAGCACGTTGAGCTGCGGAATAAGCTGCTCGCGAATGGCGATTACCGCCGCCACGTGCATCGCCGTCGGGAAGACGTCGTTAGAGCTCTGGCTTTTGTTGACGTCATCGTTCGGGTGGACCTTACGTTCCATGCCGCGCACGCCGCCCAGCAGCTCGCTCGCCCGGTTCGCCAGCACTTCGTTCATGTTCATGTTGCTCTGGGTACCGGAACCGGTCTGCCAGATAGCAAGGGGAAATTCGTCAGGATGCTTGCCCGCCAGCACTTCGTCTGCGGCGTTGATAATGGCGGTGGCTTTATCGGTGTCCAGCAGGCCCAAATCCTGGTTCACTTTCGCGGCGGCGCGTTTGGTCAGCGCCAGCGCCTGAATCAGCGAGACGGGCATTTTTTCGGTCGAAATACGGAAGTGCTCCAGCGAACGCTGGGTTTGCGCGCCCCATAGCTTGTCGGCCGGGACGTCGATGGCGCCCATCGAGTCTTTCTCATGGCGTACCGTGGTCATTACTTTCTCCTTGATAACAAAAGAGGGATTGCTCACATGCTTAAGGGATAAGTATTGATTACTTCTGAGAAACGGTATGGCGCTTTGTGCGCTCTTTTTGATGTCGGGTGGCGGCTGCGCCACCCGTTTTTTTCAATTTACTTCACGCATGCCGAACACTGGGACGACTGGATCTGCTTGAAGAAGTCGTTGCCTTTGTCATCCACCAGGATAAACGCCGGGAAGTCTTCCACTTCGATTTTCCAGATCGCTTCCATACCCAGCTCCGGGTATTCCACGCACTCGAGGCTCTTGATGCTGCCCTGCGCCAGTACCGCCGCCGGGCCGCCGATGCTGCCGAGGTAGAAGCCGCCGTGCTTGTGGCACGCGTCCGTCACCTGCTGGCTGCGGTTGCCTTTCGCGAGCATGATCATGCTGCCGCCGTTGGCCTGCAGCTGATCAACGTACGAGTCCATACGCCCTGCCGTGGTTGGGCCTAACGAGCCGGAGGCATAGCCTTCAGGCGTTTTCGCCGGGCCCGCGTAGTAGATCGGGTGATCTTTAATGTACTGCGGCAGCCCTTCGCCCTTGTCCAGACGCTCCTTCAGCTTCGCGTGCGCAATGTCGCGGCCCACGATGATCGTGCCGTTCAGGGAGAGACGGGTCGAGACCGGATACTGAGAAAGCTGCGCCAGAATCTCTTTCATCGGACGGTTCAGGTCAACGCGAACCGCTTCACCCTCACCCGCTTTACGCAGCGCTTCCGGGATGTATTTGCCCGGGTTATTTTCCAGCTTTTCGATCCACACGCCTTCGCGGTTGATCTTGGCCTTGATGTTGCGATCCGCAGAGCAGGAGACGCCCATCCCGACCGGACAGGAGGCACCGTGGCGCGGAAGACGGATCACGCGCACGTCGTGGGCAAAGTATTTGCCGCCAAACTGCGCCCCGAGTCCCAGGTTACGCGCTTCTTCCAGCAACTCCTGCTCAAGCTGCACGTCGCGGAACGCCTGACCGTGCTCGTTACCTTCAGTAGGCAGGCCGTCGTAGTATTTGGTCGAGGCCAGCTTGACGGTTTTCAGCGTGCTTTCAGCCGAGGTTCCGCCAATCACGAAGGCGATATGGTACGGCGGGCACGCCGCGGTGCCGAGGGTACGCATCTTCTCAACCAGGTAATTTTTCAGCTTGCCCGGAGTGAGCAGCGCTTTGGTTTCCTGGTAGAGATAGGTTTTGTTGGCTGAACCGCCGCCTTTGGCGATGCAGAGGAATTTGTACTCGTCACCGTCGACGCTGTAAAGGTCAATCTGCGCGGGCAGGTTGGTGCCGGTGTTGACCTCTTTGTACATGTCCAGCGCCGCGTTTTGCGAGTAGCGCAGGTTGTCTTCGGTGTAGGTGTTGTAGACGCCGTGAGCCAGTGCCGCTTCGTCACCGCCGCCGGTCCAGACGCGCTGGCCTTTTTTACCGACGATGATCGCCGTGCCGGTATCCTGGCACGTTGGCAGAATGCCTTTCGCCGCGATATCGGAGTTACGCAGGAACTGCAGGGCAACGTACTTGTCGTTTTCGCTGGCTTCCGGGTCGCTCAGAATATCGGCAACCTGCTGCTGATGCGCGGGGCGGAGCATAAAGGAGGCATCGTGGAAAGCGTGCTGCGCCAGCAGCGTCAGCGCCTGCGGATCCACCTTGAGGATCTCTTGTCCTTCAAACTCAGAGACGGAGACGTGATCGCGGGTTAACAGGTAATACTCGGTCTGATCCTTACTGAGGGGGAAAGGATCCTGATAATGGAAGGGTTTATTCGACATTGTTCTCTCACTTACTGCTTCGGTCTGTTTATTCAGGGCAGATGTTCCGCTGCCCGGCTTAAAAGCGAGTCAGCTTATCCTACACAATTTTTTAACAAAAACTGAGACTAGTACGACTTTTTACATCCACAGGTTACTTCCACGTGGTTTATTGCTTTAATACCCGGAGTTAATTCCACATTTGAATCAGGGCTTGATAATGCAAAAACTCATTAACTCAGTGCAAAACTACGCCTGGGGAAGTAAAACTGCGTTAACGGATCTCTACGGTATCGCGAACCCGAACAACCTGCCGATGGCGGAACTGTGGATGGGGGCGCACCCGAAGAGCAGCTCAAAAATTGAAGACGCCAGCGGCCAGGTACGCAGCCTGCGTGACGTAATTGATGCCGATAAAGCCGCACTGCTGGGCGACAAGGTGGCTCAGCGCTTTGGCGAACTGCCGTTCCTGTTTAAGGTGCTGTGCGCCGACCAGCCGCTCTCCATCCAGGTTCACCCGAACAAGAAAGCGTCTGAAATCGGCTTTGCCAAAGAGAACGCGGCGGGCATCCCGCTGGACGCCGCCGAGCGTAACTACAAAGATCCTAACCACAAGCCGGAGCTGGTGTTCGCACTGACGCCGTTCCTGGCGATGAACGCCTTCCGCGAGTTTTCAGAGATTATCTCCCTGCTGCAGCCGGTCGCGGGTGCCAACAAGGCTATTGCCCACTTCCTCGAAAACCCAAACGCGGACGCGCTCAGCCAGCTATTTGCCAGCCTGCTGAATATGCAGGGTGAAGAGAAATCTCACGCGCTGGCGGTGCTGAAAGCGGCCCTGAACAGCCAGCAAGGGGAACCGTGGGAGACCATCCGCCTGATTTCCGAGTTTTACCCTGACGACAGCGGCCTGTTCTCCCCTCTGCTGCTGAACGTGGTGAAGCTGAACCCGGGCGAAGCGATGTTCCTGTTCGCGGAAACCCCGCACGCCTACCTGCAGGGCGTAGCGCTGGAGGTAATGGCCAACTCTGACAACGTGTTGCGCGCGGGCCTGACGCCGAAATATATCGACATCCCTGAGCTGGTTGCCAACGTGAAGTTTGTAGCGAAGCCTGCCGCGGAGCTGCTGACTCAGCCGGTGAAAAACGGCGCAGAGCTGGACTTCCCGATTCCGGTTGAGGATTTTGCGTTCTCCCTGCACGACCTCAATCAGACGGAAACGACAATCGCACAGGAAAGCGCGGCGATCCTGTTCTGCGTCGAGGGCGAAGCAACGCTGCGCAAAGGCGAGCAGCGTCTGGTTCTCCAGCCTGGCGAGTCAGCATTCGTTGCAGCCAATGAGTCCCCGGTCAGCGTGAGCGGCACCGGTCGCCTGGCGCGCGTTTTTAATAAGCTTTAAGCACTTACTGAATTTTTTAACAACTCTTGCTAAGCTAGTTGAAGGCTTAATATCTCCGGGCGGTTTTTACCGCCTGGTTTCATTTTAGGGATAGTCGCAATGAAAAAATCGGTCGTAGCGGTTGGAGTGATTGTAGCGTTAGGCGTGGTCTGGACGGGTGCCTCCTGGTTTACCGGGAAACAGCTGGAAGGCCGTCTGGCTGAGATGGTGGCGCAGGCTAACGGAGAAATTAAGCGCAGCGCGCCGGAGGCGGGTCTGGAGCTGAGCTACCAGAACTATCAGCGCGGCGTGTTCACCAGCCGCATGCAGCTGGTGGTGAAGCCGGTGGCCGGTGCGGCAAACGGCTGGCTGAAGCCGGGGCAGAGCGTGGTGCTGGATGAAGTGGTAAGCCACGGTCCGCTGCCGCTGGCGCAGTTAAAGTCGTTTAACCTGATCCCGTCCATGGCGTCCGTTCATACCGTACTGGTGAATAACGACGTCACCAAACCGCTGTTTGACCTGGCGAAGAATGAATCACCTTTCGACATTAACACCCGTATTAGCTACTCCGGTGATACCAGTTCTGATATCGCGCTGAAACCGCTGAACTACGAGAAAGAGAACGAAAAAGTCGCCTTCAGCGGCGGCCATTTCAAACTTGATGCGGATCGGGACGGCAACGTCTTCTCCATGACGGGTGAAGCGGAAAGCGGCCTGGTCAACGCCGTGAACGAATATAACCAAAAAGTTCAGCTCACCTTCAACAACCTGAAAGCCGACGGCAACAGCCGTATGACCGACTTTAAAGAGCGTATCGGCGATCAGAAGCTCTCCGTGGATAAAATTGCTATCGCAATTGAAGGAAAAGAGATGGCCGTGCTGGAAGGCATGGACGTTAACGGTCAATCCGACGTATCCAAAGACGGTAAGAGCATCAATACCCAGCTGGATTACACGCTGAAGAGCCTGAAAGTGCAGAATCAGGATCTGGGCACCGGCAAGCTGTCGCTGAAGATCGGCAATATCGACGGCCAGGCATGGCACGAATTTAGCCAGAAATACAGCAAAGAGAGCCAGGCGCTGCTGACCGACGCCGCGCTGCAACAGAACCCGGAAGTGTACCAGCAGCAGGCGATGGCGGTGCTGTTCAATAACCTGCCAATCCTGCTGAAAGGCCAGCCGGTGGTCACCGTTGCGCCGCTGAGCTGGAAAAACAGCAAAGGCGAAACCAGCTTTAACCTGTCGCTGTTCCTGAAAGATCCTGCAGCCGCCACGGGTGAACCGCAGACGCTGGCGCAGGAAGTGGATCGCAGCGTGAAGTCGCTCGACAGCAAGCTGACCATCCCGATGGATATGGCGACCGAGTTTATGACCCAGATTGCGAAGCTGGAAGGCTACGGCGATGAAGATGCCGGCAAGCTGGCGAACCAGCAGGTGAAAGGTCTGGCGGCGATGGGTCAAATGTTCCGCATCACCAAAGTGGAAGACAACACCATTTCCACCAGCCTGCAGTATGCCAACGGTCAGGTAACGCTGAACGGCGACAAAATGCCGCTGGAAGAGTTTGTTGGCATGTTTGGTATGCCGACGCTGGGAATGCCGGAACCGGCTGAACCCGCAGCGCCAGCCGTACCGGCGGCACCGCAGCAGTAAGCAGAAAACCCCTCGCAAGAGGGGTTTTTTATTGCCCTTATCCTTTCCATCCCTCCAGGAAATCCAGCAGCAAGGCGTTAACTTTCTCAGGCTGTTCCTCCTGAGGAAGATGGCCGCACTCGTCGATACCCTGCGCCCGCAGGTTATCCGCCATTTCAGCCCAGACGCTTTGCATATCGAAGAGCTTTCCGACCGCGTGAAAATCATTGCCCCACAGCGACATTACCGGACAGGCGATTTTTACGTCAGCGTCGGCAAGATCCTGCGCCACGTCTTCCGCGTTGGCGCGATAGTCAGCCATCGCGCCTCGCACGGCTCCGGGCGCCTGATACGCGCGAACATAGGTGTCAAACGCCTCGCCGCTGATGGTTGACGGATCGTAGGTCCAGTCCGAGAAAAAGTGGCGCAGCCAGATATTTTCACGTCCTGCAATCAGCGCTTCCGGCAGATCGGGCACAAGATGGAACAGGAAGAACCAGTATGCGCGGGCGATGGACGCATTCAAATCGCGCGCCACGATACGCGTTGGCACGTTATCCATGACCACCAGACGATCCACCAGCTCAGGGTAATCTTTTGCGAACCGCGTCGCGACGCGCGCCCCGCGATCGTGCCCCACCAGCACCACCTTCTGTAACCCCAGCGCACGCATCAGCTCCCGGATGTCCCGGGCCATGTTCCGTTTATCATAGCCAGAAGCCGGTTTATCCGTTTCGCCATATCCTCGCAAATCCGGCGCGATGATGCGGTAGTGCCGGGACAATACAGGTATCTGGTAGCGCCAGGCATAGTTTGTTTCAGGAAAACCGTGCAGAAGAATAACCGGCGCGCCTTCACCCTCTTCAACCACAAACTGGCGAATGCCGTTTGCCGTTACGGTGTAACTTTTCATATTCGTAACCTCACTTTATTTCAGCAGAGGCACGTTGGCCGCACGTTGATAAGGACCGTAATTTACAGGGTTCCAGCTATAGCCCTGCTGCCAGGCGGTGATATGCCCAATACCGGGGAAAGGCAGATGCGCAGCGGCCATCCACTCGCCATCTTTCGCCAGGGCGTTAAACTCCTGCGCCCGGGACGAGATGGCTTTTTTCGAATCGACATCAAAGCGAATAGACACTTCAGGATGCGGGAACTGGACGGCTGGCGCATGAATCAGATCCCCAATGAAGTTAATAGCCGTCCCCTGCGACGCAAAGCGATAAACGGTACTGCCGGGCGTATGGCCAACGGCATAGGCCGTCTGGACTTCCGGGATCGGCGAAGCTGGCGGAACGAAGGTTTTAAGATGTCCGGAGGCTTTATACTCAGACAGTGCTTTTCGGGCAATAGCGAAATACGCTTTCGCATTAGCCGGCGCGCTCGCTTCTTTTGCAGGATCAAGCCAGTAGTCGGCCTCCCCCTGCGGTACGTAGACGGTGGCATTGGGGAACAACGCTTTACCGTTCGCATCGCTCAGGCCACAAACATGATCAAGATGAAGATGCGTCAGGAAAATGGTATCAACCTGCTCGGGACGATAGCCTGATGCTTTCATATTGTTAACCAGCTGGCCGGCCGTTTCCGGCACGCAGTGCCCCGCTCCGCTGTCAATCATGACCAGATGTTTACCGGTATTAACCAGGAAAGCGTTAAAAGCGGTCGGCATGCGGTCGGCATCGATTTTATGCTGAGCCAGCAGTTTACGAACCTTGTCGTCTGAAAGACCGTGGAGTAATGACGGCGAAAGGTCGTTATAGCCGTCGAACAGCGCCGTGACCTCATATTCCCCTACCGCCAGACGATAATATCCGGGGACCTGCTGCTTCACCTGCGCAGGTGCGTCAGCCCAGGCGGCACTTACCAGTAACAGGCTGCTGAATGCCAGAACCGTTTTCAACTTTTTCATCTTCACTCCAGATTGATATTTTTCAGGTTGTGAAGAGACTATGGCAGCGTAACGATAAATACTGTAGATATGTACTTTGATAAGGCAGCATAACGAAAAGCGATACAATGAAACTGGAAGACGTTGAAGTGTTTGTCGAAGCGATTAAGGCGGGTAGCCTGGCGGGCGCCGCGCGTCGGCTCTCAATGAGCGCCATGGCGGCGTCACGCTCTCTTAACAATCTTGAGGCTGAGCTGGGGGTCAGGCTGGTGCATCGCACCACGCGATCCCTCTCACCGACCAGCGATGGTGACGTTTTTTTGCCGCATGCGCAGGCGTTGCTGGAAGATAAAAATAACGCGCTGGCCGATCTGTTTCCCGATGGTACGCACCTGTCCGGACGCCTTCGCATTACCGCCTCAGCGGCGTTTGGACGCAAGATCGTTGCACCGATGTTGCCGCTGTTTATGCAGCAACATCCTGCCCTGCAGGTCGACCTGCTGGCAACCGATGAGCAAATTGATATTGTCGGGAAAGGCATAGACGTGGCGTTACGCATTGCACCGCTGCGCGATAACCGGTTAGTTGCACACCGCATCTGTGATAACCCCCGCGAGCTTTGCGCCAGCGCGGAGTATCTCGCCGCGTACGGTTCACCGAAATTGCTTAACGATCTGGCTGGACATAGCTGCCTGACCACCTCAGATACGACACACTGGTCGTTTGAGAAGGGTGAACAGCGCTACAAACAAAAGGTGTCAGGCCGATTCTCGGCTAACTCTATTGAGGCGATTTTCGAGGCTTGTCTGGGGGGACTCGGCATCGCAAATTTATCTCGCTGGTACGTAGAGCCTGCCATTGCTGAGGGTAAACTCGTGCGGATCGTCCTGGAAGATGCTCAGCCGGAATCGCAGGCCATTTGGGCGGTTTACCCGACCTCCCGGCTGATCCCGGCAAAAGTACGAAAATTTGTAGAAGCCCTGGAGACACATCTGACGCTCAACCCGCTAACGCAGCAGAGCTGAGTTATTTCACCGTCACCAGCCGCGCCGCCACAATCTGGTGCCCGGACTGGACATCCGTGTTGTCGATGCGCTGCATAATTCTGTCTGCCAGCGTGTAGCCCATCTCCCGCGCAGGGGTGGTAGCCCAGACTATCGGCAGGTCATCCAGCGCGTTTTCACCAACGTCGGCGAACGCCCCTAACGCCACCTGATGGCCGAAGAAGGTTTCCACCCCGCCCTCGCCGCTCTGACGCCCGGCGCGGATCAGGCCAAACCAGGCACCCATGGCAATCACATCGTTGTAGCAAATCACGGCGCTGATCGTCGGATTGCTTCGCAGCAGCGCGCCTATCGCTTCCGCCGCTTTCTTCTGGCTGGATTCACACTCCACGACCCATTCGCTGTGGAACGGCAGGCCGTATTTAATCAGCGTCGCGCAGTAGCCGCCGACCCGCTCGGCGCGCGTCAGGGAGGAGCTTTTCCCTCCCAGCCAGGCAATGCGCTGATGCCCGCGGCGAATAAGATGTTCGGTCAACATTTGCGCGGCCTGCATGTTATCCGGGCGCAGCGTATCGGCCTCGTCCAGATAGCTGGCGCGCGAGGCGAACACCAGCGGCACGCCTTTTTCGGCGGCACGCTCGCACAGTTCGCTACCCACGCCCGACGCTCCGGCGACGATCACTCCGTCAACCCCCTGGGTCAGCAGCATATCGAGACGGGAGAGAAGCTGCCCGGCCTCGCGCCCGCCGTGCAGCAGAAAGACCATCCGCCCCTGCGCTTCCAGCGCTTCGGTTAACCCGGCGGTCAGCTCCGCATAAAAAGGTGACGTCAGGTCACGGACAATCAGGCCAATCACCCCGCTTTGCCCGCCGCGCAGCGCCGACGCCTGACGGTTACGCACAAAGCCCAGCTGTTCAACCGCCTCGTTCACCCTCTGACCGGTTGCGGGCGAGATGCGCCCTTTACCACTGAGCACGAGAGAAACGGTGCTGACGGAAACCCCCGCCGCCAGCGCGACATCGTTGATGGTGACTTTTTTCGCTACAGCCATGTGTCAGCGTGACTCCCTGAAATGAGATCGGTAAAACGTTTTATCAATACGTTATCTTTATACTACCAGTCAAAGCCTGAGAATGTGATTTAGCGCGCACTAAACTTTGATAAAACGTTTTATCTTCTCGCAGCATTGAAGCAGGCAAACTGATTTTAACAATAAAGGAGTCGTTTTATGACGGCGAAAACAGCACAAAAAATATCGCTGTGGGAGTTTTTCCAGCAACTGGGTAAAACCTTTATGCTGCCCGTGGCGCTCCTCTCGTTCTGCGGGATCATGCTCGGGATCGGCAGTTCGCTGAGCAGTAAAGACGTCATCACGCTGATCCCGTTCCTCGGTACTCCCGTGCTGCAGGCGATCTTTATCTGGATGAGTAAGGTCGGCTCCTTCGCGTTTAGCTTCCTGCCCGTGATGTTCTGCATCGCCATCCCGCTGGGCCTGGCCCGCGAGAATAAAGGCGTCGCGGCGTTTGCCGGGTTTGTGGGTTACGCCGTGATGAACCTGGCGGTTAACTTCTGGCTGACCGCGAAAGGCATTCTGCCGACGACCGATGCTGCCGTGCTGAAGGCCAACAACATTCAGAGCGTGATTGGCATCCAGTCTATTGATACCGGGATCCTCGGAGCGGTGATCGCCGGGGTCATTATCTGGATGCTGCACGAGCGCTTCCACAATATCCGCCTGCCGGATGCCCTGGCCTTCTTCGGCGGTACCCGCTTCGTGCCGATTGTCACCCTGGTGGTCATGGGTCTGTTCGGCCTGATCATTCCGCTGATCTGGCCGGTCTTTGCGATGGGCATCAACGGCATTGGCCGCATCATCAACGGCGCGGGAGATTTTGGTCCGATGATCTTCGGCACCGGCGAGCGTCTGCTGCTGCCGTTCGGCCTGCAGCATATCCTGGTGGCCCTGATTCGCTTCACCGAAGCGGGCGGTACCATGGAGGTGTGCGGTCACGACGTGAGCGGTGCGCTGACCATCTTCCAGGCGCAGCTGAGCTGTCCGACTACCCACGGCTTCTCTGAAAGCGCCACCCGCTTCCTGTCTCAGGGTAAAATGCCGGCCTTCCTCGGCGGCCTGCCGGGTGCCGCGCTGGCGATGTACCACTGCGCGCGCCCGGAAAACCGACATAAAATTAAAGGGCTGCTGATCTCCGGCGTGATTGCCTGCGTCGTGGGCGGCACCACCGAGCCTATCGAATTCCTGTTCCTGTTTGTTGCGCCGGTGCTGTATCTCATCCACGCGCTGCTGACCGGCCTGGGCTTTACCGTGATGGCGGTGCTGGGCGTCACCATCGGCAACACCGACGGCAACGTGATTGACTTCGTGGTGTTCGGGATCCTGCACGGCCTGTCAACCAAGTGGTATCTGGTGCCGGTCGTGGCGGCTATCTGGTTCGCGGTGTACTACGGTATCTTCCGCTTCGCCATCACCCGCTTTAACCTGAAAACGCCGGGCCGCGATACCGATACCGCCACCAGCGTTGAGCAGGCGGTGGCCGGTACCGTGGGCAAATCCGGGTATAACACCCCTGCCATTCTGGCTGCGCTGGGCGGTGCGGATAACATTACCTCGCTGGATAACTGCATCACCCGCCTGCGTCTGTCGGTGGCGGATATGTCAAAAGTGGATACCAACGCCCTGAAAGCCAACCGGGCCATCGGCGTGGTACAGTTAAATCAGCACAATTTGCAGGTGGTTATCGGCCCGCAGGTTCAGTCGGTGAAAGATGAGCTGGCAACCCTGATGCGAACAGTAGAAGCCTGATGCCTCAACCCCCTCTCATGAGGGGGTTTTACTTTAAGGATTAACGTCATGTTTGATTTTTCTACCGTCGTGGATCGTCACGGCACCTGGTGTACGCAGTGGGACTACGTCGCCGACCGCTTTGGCGCGGCGGATCTGCTGCCCTTCACCATCTCGGATATGGACTTCGCCACCGCCCCCTGCATTACCGACGCGCTGCATCAGCGCATCAACCACGGCGTGCTGGGCTACAGCCGCTGGAAAAACGACGAGTTTCTTGCCGCTGTTGAGCACTGGTTTCGGCAACGCTTTAACAGCCGCATTGATAAAGAAACCATCGTTTATGGCCCTTCCGTCATCTACATGGTGTCAGAGCTGATCCGCCTCTGGTCAAAGCCCGGTGACGGCGTGGTGGTCCACACACCGGCGTACGATGCGTTTTACAACGCCATTGGAGGCAATGCGCGTCAGGTTGTGGCTGTTGAGATGGAAAAGCAGGCGGCTGGCTGGCAGGGCAATATGGCGGCGCTTGAAGCGGCCCTGGCGAAACCGGAAAACAAAATTCTGCTGCTGTGCAGCCCGCAGAACCCGACCGGCAAGGTCTGGACGCGGGATGAATTGACGCAGATGGCGGAACTCTGTGAGCGCTATGACGTGGCAGTTATCAGCGATGAAATTCATATGGACATGGTGTGGGGGGCGCATCGCCACACCCCGTGGAATGCGGTAGCGCGCGGCAAATGGGCGCTTCTCACCTCCGGCTCGAAAAGCTTTAATATTCCGGCACTGACGGGCGCATACGGCCTGATCGGCGATGAAGAGAGCCGTAACGGCTATCTCAGCGCGCTAAAAGGACGAGATGGGCTCTCTTCCCCTTCCGTGTTGGCGCTGACGGCCCATATCGCCGCCTATCAGCAGGGAGAGCCGTGGCTGGAAGCCTTGCGTCGTTATCTGGAAGAGAATCTGTTGTATATCGCACAGGAATTAAACAGTGCTTTTCCGAAACTGAACTGGCAGCCGCCGGAAGCAACCTATCTGGCCTGGATTGACCTGCGCCCGCTGAACATTGATGACAGGGCACTGCAAAAAGTGCTGATCGCGCAGCAAAAAGTCGCCATCATGCCGGGATACACGTACGGAAACGAGGGTAACGGCTTCGTGCGCCTTAACGCCGGCTGCCCACGCAGCAAGCTGGAACAAGGGGTTCAGCGCCTCATCGCCGGGATCAACACGCTCCTGTAATTTGTTTGCGCAACGGAATATTCCCTTGCGCAAATAGCTTTTTACCCCGTTTTGTTTTTATAATATGGCGCACTTTAACCCGAAAAGAGTGCGACCATGATTGATACACGCCTGCCCTTAACTGATATTCATCGTCACCTTGACGGTAACATTCGTGCCCAAACCATCCTCGATCTTGGCCGCCAGTTCAACTTAACGCTTCCCGCTCAGACGCTTGAGTCGTTGATCCCGCACGTACAGGTCACATCCAATGAACCGGACCTGGTCAGCTTCCTGAGCAAACTCGACTGGGGCGTGAAGATGCTGGCCTCGCTGGATGCCTGCCGCCGCGTGGCGTTTGAAAACATTGAAGACGCGGCCCGCAACGGCCTGCACTACGTCGAGCTGCGCTTCTCGCCAGGCTATATGGCGATGACCCACAACCTGCCCGTTGCAGGCGTGGTGGAAGCCGTCATTGAAGGCGTCCGCGAAGGGTGTAAAACGTTCGACGTTCAGGCCCGCCTGATCGGCATTATGAGCCGCACGTTCGGCGAAGCCGCCTGCCTGCAGGAGCTGGAAGCGCTGCTGGCGCACCGTGACGCCATCACCGCCGTTGACCTTGCCGGCGATGAGCTGGGCTTCCCCGGCAGCCTGTTCCTCTCCCACTTCAACCGCGCGCGCGATGCCGGCTGGCACATTACCGTCCATGCGGGTGAAGCAGCGGGCCCGGAAAGCATCTGGCAGGCCATCCGCGAGCTGGGCGCCGAGCGTATCGGCCACGGCGTGAAGGCGGTAGAAGACCGCGCCCTGATGGATTTCCTGGCGGAGCAGCGCATCGGCATTGAGTCGTGCCTGACGTCCAACATTCAGACCAGCACCGTGGCAACGCTGGCGCAGCACCCGCTGAAAACGTTCCTTGAGCACGGCGTGCTGGCCTCGCTGAACACGGACGATCCGGCGGTTCAGGGCGTGGATATCATCCACGAGTACAACATCGCCGCACCGCAGGCGGGCCTGAGCCGCGAGCAGATCCGTCAGGCGCAGATCAACGGGCTGGAGATCGCCTTCCTGACGCCTGCGGAGAAGCAGGCGCTGCGGGATAAGGTGGCAACCGCGTAAACCCTTTGCCGGGTGGCGGCTAGGCCTTACCCGGCATACAAAAGCATTTAAAACTTATGCCAGACAGAGCGTGGCGCGATGTTTGGCAGATTCGATCCCCAGCTCAATCAGCTCCATAATCTGAATCGCCTGGCTGGCCGGAACCGGATTCTCTCCCGTGCCGTTCAGCGCATCGCGGATGGCAGCATAATAAGCCGGATAGTTACCCGGGATCGTTAACAGGGTTTCCTCAACCAGCTCCTCACCTTCCGTCCGTGTCACGACGCCGTCGCGCATATCATAGCCCCAGTCTTCCTGCGGCAGACGTTCACCGTTTTTGAGGCGATCTTCCTGCGGATCGAGGCCAAACTTCACGTAGCTCCCGCGCGTGCCGTGGATGATATAGCGGGCAGATTCCGCGGCCGCGACCATCGTGCTGTGCAGCACAATCCGCCGCTGCGGGTAACTCAACACCGCGTGGAAGTAATCCGTTGTCTGCGCACCGGGCCTCAGCTGGGCCAGATCGACCGTCATGCTCACCGGCAGCCCAAACAGATTCACGGCCTGGTCCAGCAGATGCGGGGCTAAATCGTACCAGATGCCGCTGCCCGGACCAGCCTGCTCGCGCCAGCGGTTTCTCACCTGCGGACGGAAGCGGTCAAAGTGCGATTCAAAAAAAACGATCTCTCCTAACGTGCCTTCCCCGAGAAGCGTTTTAACCGTCAGGAAGTCGCTGTCCCAGCGGCGGTTATGGAAAACGGACAGCACTCTGCCCAGGCTTTTTGCCAGCGCCTCCAGCTCACGCGCCTGTGACAACGTCACGGTGAAGGGTTTGTCAACAACGACGTGCTTCCCGGCTTCCAGCGCGGCTTTCGCCAGCGGGAAGTGCGTGTCGTTCGGGGTGGGAATAACAATTAAATCGATATTCGGATCGTTGAAAAGGTGTTTAGGCTCGGAGACAACCGGCACTGCGGGCCAGTCAGCATGGACTTTGGCGGCGTCGCTGCTGGATACCGCCGCCAGCGCCATTCCCGGCGTTCCGGCTATCAGAGGCGCATGAAACGTTTTGCTCGCGTACCCGTAGCCTATAAGCCCGACGCGGATGTTATCACTCATCGTGTTGTCCTCTTTTTGCGTTTCTTATTTCATACTGGCCTTTCTGGCATTGCCCTCATTAATAATGAGCCATGGCGCTTAAAATAGCAGGCTGTAACGGCTATTTTTGTTACATAGTATTAACCTTCTGATTTTGTTTAAGGGAATCGTTCCCAAAGCGCTTGCCGTCAGAGAAACAGCGCTGTAACATTTGCGACCTGTATTTATGGATAAATTACAACAGTGAATCATGGCATCAATTATTAATCGAATCATTGAATTAGCGGGATGGATTGTTCTTGGGGTTTCGGTCATTTTGCTCGGCGTAGCCAGCCATATTGATAACTACCAGCCGCCGGAGCCTGCTGCCGTCACCCATCCTAAGTAACCGGTTGCTGCTTTAAAGAGTGACATAATGTGTCAGTTTCGTATTGCCAGCCCTGGTGAACGCGGTTAACCTTCTCTTCCAGGCATCACCTTCGGTGCCTGAATTTCAGCAAAGAAAACTCCTAATTTCGTCGCGTTATCTGAGTGGGCTGTTTACGTCTGTATTAATCCGTTTATTATTCGACCGAATTACCTTAACTGGTATTACTCACTTTTATATGGAAAATTATTAATATGACAGTTCAGGACTATTTATTAAAATTTCGCAAGATCAATTCGCTTGAGAGCCTGGAAAAACTGTTTGACCATCTGAACTACACCCTGTCGGATAATCAGGACATCATCAATATGTATCGCGCCGCTGACCATCGCCGTGCGGAGCTGGTGTCCGGCGGACGCTTGTTCAACGTCGGCGAGGTCCCGAAGTCCGTATGGCGTTACGTTTTATAAGAAAGTAGCCATCCGCGCGAAATGTTATATACTCTCCGCCCTGCAAACTGGCTGTACAACATTTCGCGCAGATAATGGGAGAGTTCATGACCGCAACGCCTGGAGAACGCATCGGAGGCTGGTTAATCGCCCCACTGGCATGGCTGCTGGTTGCTTTATTAAGCGCATCGCTTGCGCTGCTGCTTTATACCACCGCACTGATTACCCCTCACGCTATTCAGACCCTGATGTCGCAAAGCGTGCTGAATATAGCGATGTGGTTTGTGTCTTTCGTTTTCGCGATTGGGATGTGGTACTACACCCTGTGGCTGACTATCGCCTTCTTTAAGCGCCGCAAGAGTGTGCCTAAGCACTACATTATCTGGCTGCTGGTCTCGGTCCTGCTGGCGGTTAAAGCGTTTGCTTTCTCGCCCGTGTCTGACGCGCTTGCTGTCCGCCAGCTGCTTTTCCCGTTACTGGCTGCGGCGCTACTGGTGCCCTATTTCAAACGTTCAACGCGTGTGAAAAACACCTTCGTGAACCCGTAATAACCTTACAGATAACCTGTTGTCGCCTGCCCCGGTTTGTCCGATAATAGGCGGCTTTTTTATTTCAGGCTAAATAATGACCGATTACTTACTGCTCTTTGTCGGCACCGTGCTGGTTAACAACTTCGTTCTGGTGAAGTTCCTTGGCCTGTGCCCGTTTATGGGCGTGTCCAAAAAGCTGGAAACGGCGATGGGCATGGGGCTGGCGACGACCTTCGTCATGACGCTGGCGTCTATCTGCGCGTGGTTGATTGACACCTGGATCCTCATCCCGCTGGGGTTAATCTATCTCCGCACGCTGGCGTTTATTCTGGTCATTGCGGTGGTAGTGCAATTTACCGAAATGGTGGTGCGCAAAACCAGCCCGGCGCTCTATCGCCTGCTGGGTATCTTCCTGCCGCTGATCACCACCAACTGTGCGGTGCTTGGCGTGGCGCTGCTGAACATCAACCTTGGCCATAACTTCATGCAGTCGGCGCTGTACGGTTTCTCCGCCGCTGTCGGTTTCTCATTTGTTATGGTGCTGTTCGCGTCGATTCGCGAACGTCTGGCAGCAGCGGATATCCCTGCGCCATTTCGCGGTAATGCCATTGCGCTGGTGACCGCGGGTTTAATGTCTCTGGCCTTTATGGGCTTTAGTGGTCTGGTGAAGTTGTAATGAATGCTATCTGGATTGCCATCGCCTCTATCAGCGTCCTGGGGTTGGTGTTTGGCCTTATCCTGGGTTACGCCTCCCGCCGTTTCGCGGTAGAGGACGATCCTGTTGTTGAAAAAATTGATGAGCTTTTGCCGCAAAGTCAGTGTGGACAGTGCGGCTACCCGGGCTGCCGCCCTTACGCTGAAGCGGTAGGCATTCAGGGTGAAAAAATTAACCGCTGTGCGCCCGGCGGCGAAGCGGTGATGCTGAAAATTGCCGCCCTGCTTAACGTCGATCCGCAGCCCGTTGATGGCGATGCGGAAGTCCAGGAGCCGGTCCGTGCCCTCGCGGTGATCGACGAAGCAAACTGCATCGGCTGCACCAAATGTATTCAGGCCTGTCCGGTCGACGCCATTGTTGGCGCGACCCGCGCCATGCACACCGTTGTGGCGGATCTCTGCACCGGCTGTAACCTCTGCGTGGCCCCCTGCCCGACGCAATGTATAGAGCTGCGCCCGGTTGAAACGACTACCGAAAGCTGGAAGTGGGATCTTCAAACCATTCCGGTTCGCAATATTCCTGTGGAACAACATGCTTAAGTTATTTTCTGCTTTCAGAAAAGAGAAGATCTGGGACTTTGACGGCGGTATCCATCCGCCAGAGATGAAAACCCAGTCCAACGGCACGCCGCTGCGTCAAATTCCGCTGGCGACGCGTTACGTCATGCCGCTCAAGCAGCATATTGGCGCTGAGGGCGAGCTGTGCGTGAAAGAAGGCGATACGGTGCTGCGCGGTCAGCCGCTGACCTTCGGACGCGGACGTATGCTGCCGGTACACGCCCCTACTTCCGGGAAAGTGGTGGCAATTGCCCCTCATACGGTGGCGCATCCGTCCGCGCTGTCGGAACTGAGCGTGATTATTGAAGCCGACGGTGAAGATCGCTGGATTGACCGTGACGGCTGGAGCGACTACCGCAGCCAGAGCCGCGAAGCGCTCATCGAGCGTATTCATCAGTTCGGCGTCGCCGGGCTTGGCGGCGCAGGCTTCCCGACCGGCGTCAAGCTGCGCGGCGGTGGCGATAAGATTCAGACGCTGATTATCAACGCCGCCGAGTGCGAGCCGTACATCACCGCCGACGATCGTCTGATGCAGGATTGCGCCGCCCAGGTGGTGGAAGGTATCCGCATCCTTGCGCACATTCTGCAGCCGCGGGAAGTGCTGATCGGTATCGAAGACAATAAACCGCAGGCCATCTCAATGCTGCGCGCCGTGCTGGCCGGTAGCCATGATATCGCCCTGCGCGTCATTCCGACCAAGTACCCCTCTGGCGGCGCAAAGCAGCTGACGCAAATCCTCACCGGCAAGCAGGTCCCGCACGGCGGACGCTCGTCGGATATCGGCGTGCTGATGCAAAACGTCGGCACCGCTTACGCCGTCAAGCGTGCGGTGATTGACGGCGAGCCGTTGACCGAGCGCGTGGTAACACTGACCGGAGAGTCTGTCTCTCGTCCGGGTAACGTCTGGGCGCGCCTCGGCACGCCGGTGCGCCATCTGCTGGAACAGGCTGAATTTTGCCCTGCCAGCGACCAGATGGTGATCATGGGCGGTCCGCTGATGGGCTTTACCCTGCCGTGGCTCGACGTTCCGGTAGTGAAAATCACCAACTGCCTGCTCGCCCCTTCCCCAACCGAAATGGGGGAGGAGCAGGAAGAGAAAGGCTGCATCCGCTGCAGCGCCTGTGCCGATGCCTGCCCGGCGGATCTCCTCCCGCAGCAGCTGTACTGGTACAGCAAAGGCCAGCTACACGATAAAGCCAAAGCCCATAACCTGGCCGACTGCATCGAATGCGGCGCCTGCGCCTGGGTCTGCCCAAGCAACATTCCTCTGGTGCAGTATTTCCGCCAGGAGAAGGCCGAGATTTATGCCATCTCCATGGAAGAAAAGCGCGCCGCGGAAGCCAAGGCACGTTTCGAAGCGCGTCAGGCGCGTCTCGAACGTGAGAAGATGGCTCGTCAGGAGCGACATAAGCAGGCCGCCGTTCAGCCTGCCGGGAAAGATCAGGATGCAATCAACGCCGCACTGGCGCGAGTTCGCGAGAAAAAAGCCAGTGCCGCCCAGACGCTGGTGATCCAGGCCGGTGAAAAACCGGATAACAGCGAAGCGATTGCCGCCCGCGAAGCGCGTAAAGCTGCGGCCCGCGCCCGTCAGGCGGAAAAAGCGCAAGCGGCGCAACCGGAAGCTGAAATCGATCTACGCAAAGCCGCCGTCGAAGCGGCAATAGCCCGTGCCAAAGCGCGCAAGGCCGGGGAGCAGCCAGTGGTGGTTGAACAGGAACCGGTCGATCCGCGTAAAGCTGCCGTTGAAGCGGCGATTGCCCGCGCCAAAGCGCGCAAAGCAGCGCAGCAGGCGCCAGCCGCAGAACCTGAAGCACCGGTCGACCCACGTAAAGCTGCCGTTGAAGCAGCGATAGCCCGCGCCAAAGCGCGCAAAGCAGCACAGCAGGAAGAGCAGCCGCAGGCCGCCAACGATGACCCGCGCAAGGCCGCCGTCGCCGCCGCCATTGCGCGCGTTCAGGCAAAGAAAGCCGCACAGCAAGCCGTAAACGAGGATTAAATGGTTTTCAGAATCGCAAGTTCCCCTTACACCCACAATCAGCGCCAGACCTCGCGCATCATGATGCTGGTCTGCCTGGCGGCGCTACCGGGCATTGCCGTTCAGTGCTGGTTTTTCGGCTGGGGAACTCTGTTCCAGATAGCTCTTGGATGCGCCAGCGCCGTCGCCGCGGAAGCCCTCGTGCTGAAGCTGCGCAAGATGGCGGTTTCCCGCATCCTGGCGGACAACTCCGCTCTGCTGACCGGCCTGCTGCTGGCCATCAGCATTCCCCCGCTTGCCCCGTGGTGGATGGTGGTGCTCGGCACCGTGTTTGCCGTGATTATTGCCAAACAGCTCTATGGCGGCCTCGGTCATAACCCGTTTAACCCGGCGATGATTGGCTACGTGGTGCTGCTGATCTCCTTCCCGGTACAGATGACCAGCTGGCTGCCACCGCACGAGATTGCAGCCACGGTCCCCGGCTTTATGGATGCTCTGCAGGTGATCTTTACCGGCCATACGGCGCTGGGTGCTGATATGAACGCGCTGCGTATGGGCGTGGACGGAATCAGCCAGGCGACGCCGCTCGATACGTTTAAAACGTCCCTGCATGCCGGGCACAGCGTTGAGCAAATTATGAAGTCCGCCATCTACAGCGGCGTGCTGGCGGGAGCCGGCTGGCAGTGGGTCAACCTGGCGTATCTGCTGGGCGGCCTGTTCCTGTTGCAGCAGAAAGCCATCCGCTGGCATATTCCGGTCAGCTTCCTGGTAACGCTGGCGTTCTGCGCCACGCTGGGCTGGGTATTCTCTCCTGAATCGCTAGCCAGCCCGCAGATGCACCTGCTCTCCGGCGCGACCATGCTGGGTGCCTTCTTTATCCTGACGGATCCGGTGACGGCCTCAACGACTAACCGCGGACGCCTGATCTTCGGCGCGCTGGCTGGCCTGCTGGTTTGGCTCATCCGCAGCTTCGGTGGCTACCCGGACGGCGTGGCCTTTGCCGTCCTGCTCGCCAATATTACCGTTCCGCTCATCGACTATTACACGCGCCCCCGCGTGTACGGCCATCGCTAAGGGTTTCGCCATGTTAAAAACGATGCAAAAACACGGCGTCACGCTGGCTGTCTTCGCCGCGGTCCTGACGGGGCTGACGGCACTGGTTAATGCGCTGACCAAAACGACCATCGAAGAACAGGCCTCGAAGCAGCAAAAGGCGCTGTTCGATCAGGTGATCCCGTCCGATTTCTACGATAATGACCTGCAAAAAAGCTGCTTTGTGGTAGACGCGCCGCAGCTTGGGAAAGGCCCGCACCGCGTTTTTATCGCCCGTAAAGGGGATAAGCCGGTAGGCGCGGTAATGGAAGCCACGGCGCCTGACGGTTACTCCGGCGCCATACAGCTGCTCGTGGGCAGCGATTTTTCCGGCACCGTGCTGGGCACCCGCGTGACGGAGCATCATGAAACGCCGGGCCTGGGCGATAAAATCGAAACGCGTTTAAGCGACTGGATTTTGCACTTTGCCGGTAAAGTGATCCATGGTGAAGATGACACCGCGTTTGCGGTGAAGAAAGACGGCGGCGAGTTTGACCAGTTCACGGGCGCAACCATCACCCCGCGGGCGGTGGTAAACGCCGTAAAACGAGCCGGGCTGTACGCTGAAACGCTGCCCGCGCAGATCAACAATCTTCCGGCCTGTGAGGAGTAATCATGAGCCAGGTTAAAGAGGTTATTGTCCAGGGATTGTGGAAGAACAACTCCGCGCTGGTACAGCTTCTGGGTATGTGCCCCCTGCTGGCGGTGACATCCACCGCCACCAACGCGCTCGGTCTGGGTCTGGCAACCACGCTGGTATTGACCCTGACCAACCTCTCCATCTCTGCCCTGCGACGCTGGACGCCGTCGGAAATTCGTATTCCGATTTACGTCATGATCATTGCGTCGGTGGTCAGTATTGTCCAGATGCTGATTAACGCCTACGCGTTTGGTCTGTACCAGTCGCTCGGGATCTTCATTCCTCTTATCGTCACCAACTGTATCGTGGTCGGGCGTGCGGAAGCGTTCGCGGTGAAAAACAGCCCGGCCATGTCGGCGCTGGATGGTTTTTCCATTGGCATGGGCGCCACGTGCGCCATGTTCGTGCTGGGCTCGCTGCGTGAAATCCTCGGCAACGGTACGCTGTTCGACGGCGCAGATGCGCTGCTGGGCGGCTGGGCTAAAGCGCTGCGCGTTGAGGTGTTTCACACCGATACGCCGTTCCTGCTGGCGATGCTGCCGCCCGGCGCGTTTATTGGCCTCGGCATGATGCTGGCAATAAAATACCTGATTGATGAGAAACGTAAGCGCCGCGCGGCTGAGCGCAGCGTTCTGGAAGGGACACCCGAGAAGGCCTCATGAATAAAGAAAAGCGCATTGCGATCCTGACCCGTCTGCGGGACGAGAACCCGCACCCGACGACGGAGCTGAATTTTACCTCCCCGTTTGAGCTGCTGATCGCGGTGTTGCTCTCTGCGCAGGCGACTGACGTGAGCGTCAATAAAGCCACTGCCCTGCTCTATCCGGTCGCCAATACGCCGAAGGCCATGCTGGAGCTGGGCGTGGAAGGCGTGAAGTCCTATATCAAAACAATCGGCCTGTTTAACAGCAAAGCCGAGAACGTAATTAAGACCTGTCGGATCCTGCTGGAACAGCACGGAGGCGAAGTACCGGAAGATCGCGCCGCGCTGGAAGCCTTGCCGGGCGTGGGGCGTAAAACCGCGAACGTTGTGCTCAATACCGCGTTTGGCTGGCCGACCATCGCCGTTGATACGCATATATTCCGGGTCTCAAACCGGACCAACTTCGCCCCAGGGAAAAATGTCGAGCAGGTAGAAGAGAAGCTGTTAAAAGTGGTTCCTGCCGAATTCAAGGTTGACTGCCACCACTGGCTGATTTTGCACGGTCGTTATACCTGCATAGCCCGAAAGCCGCGCTGCGGCTCCTGCGTTATTGAAGATCTCTGCGAATATAAAGAAAAAGTCTATCCCTGACCGTCATAATCCCTTGCCAAAAGAAGGGCTACCGTTCGTTCTTCTTTTGGCCGTTATTTGTCCGCTCTTACTTTCTTCTGACTTGTCACTTGTTCGGCTCTATAACGCTCAAACAGGTTAATACTTTTTTCATAGCCAAAAATTTCTATACATCTGTGATCGCGATCACTCTGATAACGTCATGTTGATTTTTTGTAGTCAAAGTCATCGCAAACCCTTTGCCGGGCAAGATTTAAATGCGTTTAGCCGGAAGATAAGACCAGCTATTTTTCAGAATATGGGCTATATCACTACAACAAGCGGCAAATAGCAGAACATATCGCCAAAACCCCATCGCACTGGGTGTATACCAGTCGAAAAAACTACCTTTAGTTATCGTATAAAATTTAACGCTAAATAACATTTGTAGAAACCGACAATTATACCGTTCAAGATATATGTAACAGATTATTACAAACGTATTGCCAGACGGGGCAGGATAGTGAACATTACCCGCCGTTTCTCCTCCCAATATAACTATAAGGCGGATGGGCTACGGCCATCACGCTATGAACACCCCCGTTAATATGGGATGTAAAAAAAGAGGTATATGTGTCGACTGCAAACAATAAACCAACAGATGAAAGCGTGAGTCTGAACGCTTTTAAACAACCGAAAGCGTTTTATCTCATCTTCTCTATCGAGTTATGGGAGCGTTTTGGTTACTACGGCCTGCAAGGGATCATGGCGGTTTACCTGGTTAAACAGCTGGGTATGTCCGAAGCCGATTCCATCACGCTGTTCTCCTCCTTTAGTGCCCTCGTTTACGGTCTGGTTGCTATCGGCGGCTGGCTGGGTGATAAAGTTCTCGGTACTAAGCGCGTCATTATGCTGGGTGCCATTGTTCTGGCTATTGGCTATGGTCTGGTTGCATGGTCAGGACATGATGCGGCTGTGGTCTACATGGGCATGGCAACCATCGCCGTGGGTAACGGCCTGTTCAAAGCGAACCCGTCTTCCCTGCTCTCAACCTGCTACAGCAAAGATGACCCACGTCTGGACGGTGCATTTACCATGTACTACATGTCCATCAACATCGGTTCCTTCTTTTCCATGCTGGCAACCCCATGGCTGGCCGCGAAATTCGGCTGGAGCGTGGCGTTTGCGCTGAGCTTCGTGGGTATGCTGATCACCGTGGTAAACTTCCTGTTCTGCCGCAACTGGGTGAAAGACTACGGTTCAAAACCTGACTTCGAGCCTGTCCACATGGGCAAGCTGCTGGCTACCATCGTGGGCGTTGTCGTCCTGGCGGCGATCGCCACCTGGCTGCTGCACAACCAGGGTATCGCTCGTGCCGTTCTGGGCGTAGTTGCGCTGGGCATCGTGGTCATCTTCGCGAAAGAAGCGTTCGCTATGAAGGGTGCAGCCCGTCGTAAGATGATTGTGGCGTTCATTCTGATGCTGGAAGCGATTATCTTCTTCGTGCTGTACAGCCAGATGCCAACCTCTCTGAACTTCTTCGCTATTCGTAACGTTGAGCACTCTATCCTGGGTATCGCATTCGAACCTGAGCAGTTCCAGGCGCTGAACCCCTTCTGGATCATGATCGGTTCCCCGATTCTGGCCGCAATCTATAACAAGATGGGCGATCGTCTGCCAATGCCGCACAAGTTCGCGGTGGGTATGGTGCTCTGTTCTGGTGCGTTCCTGGTGCTGCCGCTGGGGACTAAGTTTGCGTCCGACGCCGGTATCGTGTCCGTTAACTGGCTGATCCTGAGCTACGCGCTGCAGTCTATCGGCGAACTGATGATCTCCGGTCTGGGTCTGGCGATGGTTGCACAGCTGGTTCCACAGCGTCTGATGGGCTTCATTATGGGTAGCTGGTTCCTGACCACTGCCGGTGCGGCTATCATCGCCGGTAAGATCGCGAACCTGATGGCTGTGCCAGAAAACGTGACCGATCCGCTGCTCTCCCTGAACGTCTACGGTACCGTGTTCATGCAGATTGGTATCGCTACGGCGGTTATCGCGGCGCTGATGCTGCTGACCGCGCCGAAACTGAATCGAATGACTCAGGACGACGACAAGACGGCGGAAGTGAATAAAACCGCTACCGCGTGATATCTGAGAGAAACGACAGAACAGAAGCCGCTAAGAGATTAGCGGCTTTTTTTTTGTCCCTTCGCGCACTAACATAGCTGAAACCTCAGCAAAAAGGAGTTACCGATGAAACTGTTCTACAAACCGGGCGCGTGCTCTCTTGCTTCCCATATCACCCTGCGCGAGAGCGGCAAAGATTTCACGCTGGATGGCGTTGATCTGATGAAAAAGCGCCTGGAAAACGGGGATGACTTTTTTGCGATTAACCCAAAAGGGCAGGTTCCGGCCCTGCTGCTGGATGACGGAACTCTGCTGACCGAAGGCGTGGCGATTATGCAATTCCTGGCGGACAACGTACCGGATCGCCAGCTCCTTGCCCCTACCGGCAGCGTCGCACGTTATAAAACGCTGGAGTGGTTGAACTATATCGCCACCGAGCTGCACAAAGGTTTTACCCCCCTCTTCCGCCCGGATACGCCGGAAGAGTACAAGCCTACCGTGCGAGCTCTGCTGGAGAAAAAGCTGCAGTATGTTAACGAATCGCTGAAAGACGATCAGTGGATTTGTGGTTCACGCTTCACCATTGCCGACGCGTACCTGTTTACCGTACTGCGCTGGGCGCGTGCGGTTAAGCTGAACCTGGAAGGGTTGGACCATATCGCATCGTATATGGCGCGCGTGGCGGAGCGTCCAGCAGTGGCCGCTGCGCTAAAAGCGGAAGGGTTGAATTAAGCGAGGCGTCTGTGTTGCCGGGTGGCGCTGACGCTCACCCGGCCTACGAACTCAGGACGATTATAGCCGTGTGGCGCTGAAATAGTGCTCCGGCTTCGCGATACGATCCTGTGCCACGACCACCTGCAGTTCATATTCCTGCATCTCTTTCGTCGCAATCATAATTTCGTACACCGCTGCCGTCACGTGCTCCAGCGCGTCTTTCACCGTTGCACCCTGCAACAGTTTCACCAGCAGCAGTCCGCTGGTCACATCACCCACGCCCACCGGCTGACGCGTGCCGAAATCCACCAGCGGACGGCTGATATGCCATGCGTCATCTTTCGTCACCAGCAGCATCTCAAAACGCTCCTGGGTCAGCCCTGCGCGGGCGAGATGTTTTACCAGCACAATCTCCGGCCCCTGGGCTATCAGCTCGCGAGACGCGCGTACAGCCTCTTCTACGCTGTTAACCGGATGCTCGCAGAGGATCTCCAGCTCAATCAGGTTGGGCGCAATGATATCGCTGGCGGGCAGCGCATGGCGAACGTGAAATTCCGCTACGCCAGGCGCCACAATGCAGCCTTTCTCCGGGTGTCCCATGACGGGGTCGCAGAAATATTTTGCCGCCGGGTTTGCCGCTTTCACCTGACGGACGATGCCGAGGATGTGTTCCCCCTGCTCCGCTGAGCCGAGGTAGCCGCTCAGAACGGCGTCGCAGCGCTTGAGCTGGTCGATATCCGCAATACCCTGCACAACCTCTGTGAGATGCGAAGGCGGCATCACGCAGCCGGTCCATTTGCCGTATTGCGTGTGGTTAGAGAACTGCACGGTATTGAGAGGCCAGACGTTGGCGCCGAGGCGGCGCATCGGGAATTCCGCTGCGCTATTGCCAGCATGTCCAAACACAACGTGGGACTGAATGGCGAGGATGTTCTTCATCTTTTTCTTACCAAACCCTGAACAAACAAAAAGGGCGTGGTTTCCCACGCCCCTCGAGACTTTTACTTACTTCCAGCAGACCAGACAGTAGTTTTTCTTACCGCGGCGCAGCAGCGTGTAGCGGCCATACAGACGATCGCTGTCAACGAAGGTGTATTCCGGATCAGCCTGCTTTTCACCGTTGATGGTGATAGCGTTGGAGGCGATGGTTTTACGCGCCTGACCACGGGAAGGCTGGAGCTCAGAGTCCACCAGCGCCTGCATCAGGTCAGCCCCTTTTTCCATCTCAACCATCGGCACGCCGTCCTGCGCCAGCTGTTCGAAGTCCGCTTCGCTCAGATCGCTCAGCGTACCGTTGAACAGGCTTGCGGTGATGCGTTTTGCCGCGGCCAGGCCCTCTTCACCATGAACCAGTTTGGTCACTTCGTCCGCCAGCACGTACTGGGCACGCGGCGCTTTACCGCTGTTCTTATCTTCCTCTTCCAGCGCATTGATCTCGGCAATGTCCATGAAGGTGAAGAACTTCAGGAAGCGGTAAACATCGGCATCCGCCGTGTTGATCCAGAACTGATAGAATTTGTACGGGCTGGTTTTCTTCGGATCGAGCCATACCGCGCCGCCTTCGGTTTTACCGAATTTGGTGCCGTCTGCTTTGGTGATCAGCGGAACGGTCAGGCCGAAGACCTGGTTCTGATGCAGACGACGGGTCAGGTCGATACCGGAGGTGATGTTCCCCCACTGGTCAGAGCCGCCGATCTGCAGAGAGACGCCGTGCAGCTTGTTCAGGCAGGCAAAGTCATAGCCCTGCAGCAGGTTGTAGGAGAACTCGGTAAAGGAGATACCCTGATCGTCACGGTTCAGACGCTGCTTGACCGCTTCTTTGTTAATCATCTGGTTAACAGAGAAGTGCTTGCCGATGTCACGCAGGAAGGTCAGCACGTTCATGCCGCCAAACCAGTCGTAGTTGTTAGCAGCAATGGCAGAGTTATCACCACAGTTGAAGTCGAGGAACGGTGCAACCTGTTTGCGGATCTTATCCACCCACTCCTGCACGGTATCTTCGGTGTTCAGCTTACGCTCCGCGGCTTTAAAGCTCGGGTCACCAATCAGACCGGTCGCGCCGCCCACCAGGGCAACAGGCTTATGGCCCGCCATCTGGAAGCGTTTCAGGCATAACAATGGAACAAGATGCCCCAAATGCAAGCTGTCAGCGGTGGGATCGAAGCCGCAATAGAGCGCGATCGGGCCTTGCGCCAGTCGCTCTGCTAACGCTTCCTCGTCCGTCACCTGGGCCACGAGGCCCCGCTCTTGCAATTGTTTAATCAAGTTACTGCTTGCCATCAAATTCTCCATGTATAAACGACTGCACCTTTGCCGGTACACGACTTTTCGCCTGATGCGAAAGGACCATAGAATAAAGCGCAAGCGCGGTGTGCGCTAGCGCTTAAATCAACAAATTTCGGGGATTACGGGGCCAGTCTGTCGATTTTCCAGCCGCCATTCTCGCGCTGGTATAAAAAGCGGTCATGCAGGCGATGCTCACCGCCCTGCCAGAATTCCATCTGCTCAATCGGAATGCGGAAGCCGCCCCAGAAGCTCGGCAGCGGAATTTCCCCCTGCTGGAACTTCTGTTTCAGCTCCAGGAATTTACTTTCCAGCACGCCGCGGGCAGAGATCCGGCTGGACTGTTTTGATACCCAGGCGCCAATCTGGCTGTCGCGCGGGCGGCTGTGGAAATACTTCACCACCTCAAGGGTCGAGAGACGTTCCGCTTTCCCGGTGACCATCACCTGACGTTCAAGCATATGCCACGGGAACAGCAGGCTGATGCGCGGGTTGTTTTCTAAGTGGTGCGCCTTGCGGCTGCCCAGATTGGTATAGAACACCAGCCCTTTCTCGTCGTAATGCTTAAGCAAGACGATGCGCTGATACGGTTGACCGTTTTCATCTACCGTCGCGACGACCATGGCCGTTGGGTCGGCCAGCTTCGCGTCGCAGGCCTGTTTCAGCCAGCGCTCAAAAAGCACGAGGGGTTCAGCGGGAAGATCCTGGCGACGCAGGCCGCCTTTGGTGTATTCACGGCGCAGATGCGCAATTTGCTGCAGTTCGTCGTTATCTGACATGGCGTTAGCTGATCTTGAGATTGGGTGGCGCTATTGTGCGCCGCCCCTGTAAAAATCTCAACGCTTCGGATTTTCAAGCTGGCAGTTGTTCAGCACAATGCGGTCGCGTTTGTAGACCGTGGCGCTGTCGCCTTTCGACCAGAATACATAGATGCCGTCCGAATAACGCGCCCCGGAGGCCGAGATACCCTGCTTAAGGGTTAGCAGCTTGTTATCGTAAACGAAGCTGGCTTCCTGACGCGGGTTATTCAGCTTGACGGTCAGCGGTTTTTCATCGCAGCGATACTCCAGCGTATCGGTCTGCATGCGCTCAAGGAACTGGTTATAGACGCTGCATCCTGACAGCAATAAAGGCGCGGCAATAAGAAGAAGTTTTTTCATGGGCGTATTCCGAAGACTTTCCTGGTCCTGGAGGGCATGGCTGCCCCCCTGTTTTATTCCATTCTAACGACGAGGCGCCGCGCTGAATTTCAGTTAACTCTGATTATGACGAGGATTTGCAGGGAAAATCGCCCCGAGGACGCTGGCCTCGCGCGCGCCGGTTACCGACGGCAAATTCCCTGGCAGCCCTGCGATAGTGCGCCAGGCAAGCCAGGCGAAAGCCAGCGCTTCCATATCATCCCCGCTGATGCCGGCCTCGTCCGTCGTGGTCACCTCAGTGCCCGGCAGCAGCCCGGCAAGACGCGCCATCACCAGCGGGTTTCGGCTTCCCCCGCCGCACACCAGCAGGCGTTCGCAGCCGCCGCTGAGCAGCACTTGCTCAGAGATCGACACGGCCGTTAATTCGGCAAGCGTCGCCTGGACATCCTGCGGGGCGAGTGCCGGGAACAGCGCAAGCTGGCGCTCGAGCCAGCCAAAGTTGAAGTATTCTCGTCCCGTGCTTTTCGGCGCCGGTAAGGCAAAATAAGGGTCGCTGAGCATGGACTGCAGCAGCGGGAGAACCACTTTACCTTCGCTCGCCCACTCGGCGTTTTTATCGTACGGTTGACCGCACTGCCGCCAGATCCAGGCATCCATTAACATATTTCCCGGGCCGGTATCGTAGCCGCGAACGGGCTGCCCCGGAATAAGCATCGAGAGGTTAGCAATCCCGCCTATGTTGAGCACCATGCGGCGTTCTGTAGGGTGCGCCAGCAACGCCTGATGGAAGGCAGGCACCAGCGGCGCGCCCTGGCCGCCAAGCGCAATATCGCGGCGCCGAAAATCCCCGACGACCGTTACGCCCGTCTTCGCCACAATCTGGTTGTTATCGCCGATTTGCAACGTATGCGGCGCGTCGCCAGTCGGCTCATGCCAGACGGTTTGTCCATGACACCCGATGGCGACCACATCCTGGGGACGAAGATGTTCTTTTTGCATTAACGCCTGCACCGCATCCGCAAACAGCGCACCCAGCCGAACATCAAGTTGACCAAGCTGGGAGAGGGTTAACTGCTGCCCCTGACAGATGCTCAGAATGTCCTCTTTCAGCGAAAGGGGGATTGGCCAGGTCAGGCTCGCCTGCTGTGCCACCATATGTTCGTCAATGGCGGCCAGAACGACATCTACCCCATCCAGACTGGTGCCCGACATCACACCAATGTAGCGACCCGATTTCATGCGCTTTCCTTACGTTGCGTGGGCTAAGGATATCCACTCAACCATAAACAGCGCTCCTTTGCCATCCGACGATAATATTTTTTAACAATGTCTTGCCGGTATGGCGAGTGGCTCCTGTTTATGTCTCGTTAAGTCAAATTCAAGTACAATTTTCTTATTGTTAGTGCAAAGATATGAACTATGGCTCTTTATGCCATATAATTTAGCCATAACGGATGCCTCCAGATGGGCGTTTTTGGTGAACAGGAGATTCAAATGATTGTACGTGTACTGGGCGTTTCGCTGATTGGTTTAACCCTGGCTGGCTGTGTGAACGACAGCTCGCTGTCTGGCGACGTTTACAGCGCTTCTGAAGCAAAACAGGTTCAGAGCGTGACTTACGGTACCGTTGTTAACGCCCGTCCTGTACAAATTCAGGGTGGTGATGAAAACAACGTGATGGGCGCAATCGGCGGTGCTGTACTGGGTGGTTTCCTGGGTAATACCGTTGGCGGCGGCACGGGCCGTTCTCTGGCAACCGCAGCGGGCGCTGTAGCGGGTGGTGTCGCGGGTCAGGGCGTTCAGGGCGCGATGAACAAAACCCAGGGTGTAGAGCTGGAAATTCGTAAAGACGACGGCAGCACCATTATGGTTGTTCAGAAGCAGGGCAACACCCGCTTCTCTGCGGGTCAACGCGTCGTGCTGGCGAGCAACGGCAGCCAGGTTACCGTTTCTCCGCGTTAATTAAAAATGGATGTGGTCATCAGGCCACATCCATTTACAATATATATCACCCTCACAAATATATTTACAGAATACATTCATCCCACGCATTATTAAACGCGCCATATATTGTTTCTGCGCAAAGTATTTAGCGTGCTAATTGATTAAACTCTTCGCAATCATCTCTTCATAATTATTTTAATTTGTAAAACTTTATATGCTTGCGAATAGTCGTTCTGTAAAAGGTCGTTATATCTCGTTCTGTTTCGGTTGCTTTGTCGTCATCGGAATATTACAGGTTTTATTTTCAAAACTGGTTGACTGGGTTCCGTCCTTTTCGCCTCTTTTGTTCCCCACACTCACCATTTTTTTACTCGTGTTTCACCTGTTTATTGCCTGTTTTATGGCAATGAAATACTGGTGTGATAAGCGGCGGCTCTATCTGATTGCCATCTCATTTGCCTTTGCCGGTTCGGCCTTGCTGATGGTCGGAACATTGACCAGCTTTCCGGCGTGGCTGGATCTCTATCAGTTCAACGTTGTGAACTACAACGATGCGATGATCTACTATATGTTCCGCCACCTCTTAATGGCGGTGCTGATGATCGTTTCGGCATTACTTTATCCCACGCGCAATCTGCCCCTTTCACGGCTGGCGCATATCATCATCGTTAGCGGTTCATTTCTTTTTACCGCATGTATGGTGATTCTGGCCTGGATGTATTCCAGCCATTCCCCGTTTTTATCCCTCGATCTGGTTGATAATGAAACGCGGCAGTTTATGGTTCTCTGGAGCCACAGCATTAATATTTCATTAATCGTTCTCTGGGTCGTGACACTAGCCACGCTGATGTTTATTACGCGCGTGCGTAATCTGTTCTGGGTAGGCGGTAATTTTCTGTGTGTCTGCTATGTCGTCACGCTCGCTATGCTGTTGGTAGGCGGACATGCAGAAGATATATCCTGGTATCGCGCCCGATTATTTGAAACCGTCGCGACGCTGATTATTATTTTTGTGCTGCTCTATGATGTCTTCAGGTTGTATCGTGACTCCCATTTGAAGTATCAGCAGTCGTATCAAAATTCGATTCGCGATCCGCTCACGCGCCTTTATAACCGCAGCTATTTTTATGAATCGTTAAACCAGGCGCTGGGCATCGCCAAACCCAGCCGCCCGGTTTCGGTTATCGTCAGCGATCTCGATCGTTTCAAGCGTATCAACGACAACTACGGTCACCTGCAGGGAGATAAAGTCCTGCAGTTTGTCGCCAATCTGCTGATGGACTCCGTACGTCCGCAGGATATCGCAGCGCGAATCGGCGGCGAAGAGTTTGTCCTGATGCTGGCAAACACCTCCGCAGAAGACGCATATCAGGTGGCGGAGCGCATTCGGTTGAAGCTAAGCGGTTTTGATAAAATTAGCAGCGAGGGTCAGTTACCAGAGCCGATTACCATCAGCATGGGGGTGTTTACGGCAACCTCTTCGTCGGTAAGCGCAGAAGCGTGCGTGGAAAGTGCCGATAAGGCGATGTATGAAGCGAAAGAGACGGGCCGTAACCGCGTCGTTGTCTTTAAGTAAAAACAAGGCCTTGCAGATGCAAGGCCGTGTTGTCTGGTCAGTCGCGAGACTGTAGCTCGTGAATGTTTTGCTCAAGGCGCGCAATGAGGCTGATGAGCATTTCCAGCTCCGTCGGTGAAACCCCTGAAAGGATTTCACCGCGCGTTTTGGTGATCACCGCTTCCATTTCAGTGATGATAGGCGCCGCTTTCTCCGTCAGCTTAATGCGCTTGGCGCGACGATCGCTGGCGCAGGTTTGCCGGGAGATCAGTCCCTTCTCTTCCAGTTGGTCAAGCGTGCGCACCAGCGACGGTTGCTCAATGCCTATCGCTTTAGCCAGTTGAATTTGCGACTGGTCGGGCGGCAGCTGATGAATGTTGTGCAACGTGACCCAATGCGTCTGCGTCAGTTCCAGAGGTTTCAGGCGATGGTCAATCAGAGCACGCCAGACGCGTACCAACCTTGCCAGATCAGAACCTAATGGCGATTCCAATTTCATCTCCTTATAATTAGCTTGCTAAGTTATTATACTGATTTTAGAATAGTGTGCAGCATTTGTATTGGCAAAACAAATGCAATACTGCATTCATCGGACTCAAAAGTATGACTTACACTGAATTATGATGCTTCTTCATACTCAGACAAGCCAACGCGGCATTCTGTTCACTGCAAAGGATTTCTGCCTGTGATCTTTTTTCATCGCTCAGAAGGTTTACCCCTTCAGGACCTGATCTTCGGTGCGTCAGTCTACTTTCCTCCCTTGTTTAAAGCCGTGCTGGTGGGCTTTGTTCTCTGGCTCATCGCGCATCGCCTGCTTCGCGACTGGATGTACTCCGGCGAAATCTGGCACCCCATGCTGATGGATCTCTCCCTGTTTGCCCTCTCCGTATGCCTGGGCCTTGCTGTTCTGATCGTGTGGTGAATATGCCTCTGAAAACGCTGAAGTACTTTTCCACCCTGTTCGTTCTTGTCCTCGCCCTGGCTGCTGGCTGGTGGTTGTGGAATTATTATATGCAGTCCCCCTGGACCCGTGATGGCAAAGTTCGCGCTGAGCAGGTCAGCATCACCCCCCAGGTCTCGGGAAGTATCACAACGCTGCTGGTTAAGGATAACCAGTACGTTAAAAAGGGAGAGGTGTTATTCCGCATCGACGACACCCCGTATCACATTGCAATTCTGAACGCCCAGGCGCAGCTGGCAAAAGCCCAGTCTGACCTTGCAAAGGCCAATAATGAGGCCAATCGCCGCCGTCACCTGTCGAAAAACTACATCTCCGCGGAAGATTTAGATACCGCCAATATCAACGTCAAGGCCATGCAGGCGAGCGTCAACGTGGCTGAGGCCACGCTGAAGCAGGCGCAGTGGGAGTTAACCCAAACCGTGGTCACCGCCCCCGTCGACGGATGGGTGACCAACCTCTCCACTCGGGTGGGAAATTATGCCACCGCCGGTCAGCCGGTTTTTGCTCTCGTCGACAGCCACTCGTTCTATGTCGTGGGCTATTTCGAGGAGACCAAGCTTCGTCATATCCGTGAAGGCGCACCCGCCGCCATAACGCTGTATAGTGGCCCGCAAAAGTTACAGGGTCACGTTTCCAGCATTGGCCGCGCCATTTACGATCAAAGCGTTGAAACGGATTCCGGGCTGGTGCCGGACATCAAGCCGAACGTACCGTGGGTGCGCCTTGCTCAACGCGTGCCTGTGCGCGTGGAGTTTGACCGTTTACCCGAGGACATCACGCTGGTTTCCGGCACCACCTGCACTGTCTCTATCGGAACCCGTTAATGAAGCTGCAGGCGCTCTCCTGGCAAAACACGCCGTGGATGAAAGCGACGCGCCCCCAGTGGCGCTACGCGCTGCGTAACGGCATTGCCATGTGCCTGGCGCTGACTGTCGCCTATTATCTGAACCTGGATGAACCCTACTGGGCGATGACCTCCGCGGCGGTGGTAAGCTTCCCCACCGTTGGCGGGGTGATCAGCAAAAGCCTTGGCCGTATCGCAGGTAGCCTGCTGGGCGCCACCGCGGCGTTAATTATCGCGGGCCACACGCTGAACGATCCGTGGCTGTTCCTGCTGAGCATGGCGGCATGGCTGGGTTGCTGTACCTGGGCCTGCGCCCATTTCACCAATAACGTGGCCTATGCTTTCCAGCTGGCGGGCTATACCGCCGCCATTATCGCCTTCCCGGTCGTCAACGTGCTCGACACCACCGAGCTATGGGATATCGCACAGGCGCGCGTCTGCGAAGTCATTGTCGGGATCCTCTGCGGCGGATTTATGATGATGATCCTGCCCAGCACCTCTGACGGCTCTGCGCTTATCACTGCGCTGAAAACCATGCATACCCGGCTGCTGGAACATGCGAGCCTGCTGTGGCAACCGGATACAAGCGATGACATCCGCCTCGCGCATGAAAAGGTTATCGGGCAGATCCTGACCATGAATCTGTTGCGAATTCAGGCGTTCTGGAGCCATTACCGTTTTCGCCGTCAAAACACGCTGCTTAACTATTTGCTGCACCAGCAGCTGCGCATGACCAGCGCTATCTCCAGCCTGCGCCGAATGCTGCTCAACTGGCCGACACCGCCAGAAAACACCCGCGCGGTAATCGAAACCCTGCTCGCGGCGCTCGCGCGACCGGATGCGGACATCTATACCGTCGCGAAGATCATCGCCCCGCTCGCTCCGGTGGATGAGTTTGATTATCGCCATCGCGCCTTCTGGCAGCGGCTGAATTACTTTTGTCGGCTATACCTGCGCAGCAGCCGCTGGATTAAGGCGGTAGAGAATGCTACCCCGGTCACGGAGTTCGCCGTTCCCGGCAGCCCGGCTCTCGCACGTCACACCGATTATCTGGAAGCGCTGTGGAGCGGTTTTCGCACCTTCAGCGCACTGATGCTGGTGGGGGCGTGGAGCATTACCACGCAGTGGGAGTCAGGCTCGGCGGCGTTAACGCTTGCCGCTATCAGCTGCGTGCTTTACTCCGTCGCGGCCTCGCCGTTTAATTCGCTTACGCTGCTGCTGCGAACACTTGTTTTGCTATCACTGTTCAGTTTTGTGGTGAAGTTTGGCCTGATGGTGCAGATAAGCGATCTCTGGCAGTTTCTGCTATTCCTGTTTCCGCTGTTAACTACGATGCAGCTCCTTAAGCTGCAAATGCCGAAACTGGCGGGTCTGTGGGGGCAGCTGATTGTCTTTATGGGCTCGTTTATCTCCGTGACGAATCCGCCGGTGTATGATTACGCCGCTTTTCTGAATGACAACCTGGCAAAGATTCTTGGTGTCGGGCTGGCGTGGCTGGCCTTCGCGGTGTTGCGTCCCGGCTCTGACGCACGCAAAAGCCGTCGACATATCCGTGAATTGCGCAGAGGGTTTGTCGACCAGCTCAGCCGCAAGCCGCATCTGCAAGAAAGCGAGTATGAATCGCTGGTTTATCACCACGTCAGCCAGTTAAATAACAGCCAGGACGCGCTGTCCCGACGCTGGCTGCTGCGCTGGGGGGTGGTGCTGTTGAACTGCTCGCACGTGGTCTGGCAGCTTCGCGCATGGGAAACGCGCTCCGATCCGCTGTCGCAGGTACGTGATGTGTGTATCTCTCTGCTACGCGATGTGATGAGCGAGCGCGGCGTTCAGCAGCGGCCTCTGGAGGCCACACTGGCTGAACTGCAGCGGATCTGCGACACCCTTGCCCGGCATCATCTTCCCGCAGCCCGCGATTTGGCCTCGATAATCTGGCGCCTGCACTGCTCGCTGTCGCAGCTGGAACAGGCGCCCCCGCCGGGAACGATTGGGGATCAGATTACGCCGCAGGCATAGCGCGCCCCGCCGCCGCCAAGCGGTTTAGGTTGATCGGACATGTTATCGCCGCCCACATGGATCATCAGCGCTTTGCCTTTGACCTCATCCAGCTTTTTCAGCCGCGGGGCCACGACCGGATCCGTGGCTTTACCGTCATTGTTTACCACCAGCACCGGCAAGTCGCCCAGGTGTCCCATACCTTCAGGCCCTTCATGTTTACCTGAATTCTGCGGGTCGAGGTGGCCCCCTGCTGCTTCCGCTGCCGACGGTTTACCCTCTTTCATGGCTGGCTGACAGCTCCCTTTGGCATGAACATGGAAACCGTGTTCGCCCGGCGGGAGTGCTTTAAGATCGGGTGCGAATTCCAGCCCTTTATCGGTCTCGGTGATTTTCACCGTCCCGATGGACTGACCCACACCCTGTGAGGTGACGAGATTCATTTCTACTTCGTCGCTGGCTGCCTGCGCCCCTGCGCAAACAACCAGCGTGACCAATGCCAGAGTAAAACGCTTCATATGACCTCCGCTGGTTATTTTTTGCCCCTTAAGTGTATACCAGGGGCACAGATTTCACCGGAAAGTCACCTTCTTGCGGTTTAAGGCACGTCGTAACCCAGCGCGGCCTTGCGGATGCGGAACCACTGCTGGCGGGTCATCTGCAGCTCTTCGGCGGCCAGCGCGGAACGGACGCGTTCAATTTTCCCGGAGCCAATAATCGGCAGCGGTTTTGACGGCAGACGCAGGATCCAGGCGTAAACCACCTGCTCTATGCTCTGGGCGTTCAGCTCGCGGGCGATGGTTTCCAGCTCATTGCGCAGCGGCTGGAACGCATCATCATTAAACAGGCGTCCACCGCCGAGGCACGACCAGGCCATCGGGCGAATGCGCAGTTGCTGCAGCTGGTCGAGCGTACCATCCAGCAGCAGCGGCTGATGCACCGGGGAGATCTCAACCTGGTTAGTGGCGAGCGTAAACGGCAGACGAGACTGAAGCAGCGCAAACTGGGCCGGGGTAAAGTTGGAGACGCCGAAGTGACGCACCTTCCCGCTCTGATGCAGACTCAGGAAGGCTTCCGCCACCTCGTCGGCATCCATGAGCGGGTCCGGACGGTGAATCAGCAGCAGGTCGATACGATCGGTTGCCAGATTGACCAGCGACTGCTCGGCGCTCTTGATGATATGGGCGCTGTCGGTGATGTAGTGGCCGAGGGCATGCTCCGGTTTGGCCGTGGTGGCAATACCGCATTTGGTAACGATCTCCATGCGCTCCCGGAGTGCCGGAACCAGCTTGAGCGCCTCGCCGAAGGCGGCTTCACACTGATAGCCACCGTAAATATCCGCATGATCGACGGTTGTTACCCCTAAATCGATATGCTCTTCAATAAAGCTTGCCAGCTGGAGGGGGGACATATTCCAGTCCATCAGGCGCCAGTAGCCCATCACAAAACGGGAGAATTCTGGCCCCTGGGGGGCAAGGGTAATACGCTGAACCATAACATTTTCCTCAAGGACATGATGTCATGAGTATACGCAATTACCGCATTAAAACAGTGAAGGTTGCTGGGGTTCTTCGGTCTCAGAGGCTTTGTTTGCGCGGATTTTGCGCAGAAGTCGCTGTCTGCAGAGGCGCAGCACATCCTGCTTTTGCGTGTCGCTGAAGTTTTGCCAGTTAAAACGCTCGTCACGGGTACGCATGCACCCGCGGCAATAACCGCGTTCATCTGACTGACAAATCCCCCGGCACGGGCTCTGGATGGGGAAAAACTCCAGTTGCTCTGCCACACTCACCTCCGGTTAACCTCTCTCACCTACAGTGAAGACGCTAAAAGCGCCGCGTGCAAGGGCTTTACCACAGTTTTGTGGCATTAAGGTTTCACTAATCTTCCCTCTTTATACTCGCCACATCATGACAATGACAGGTTTTACGATCGATGTGGTTAAGTAAAAAGTTACAATGTAACGACATAAAATTTACTCTGGGCTGTGCACTCTTTTTTACTCTGCTTAACGGGCTGTTTATCCAGCGCAGCTGGGCCATTATTGCCCCTGCGCATCTGCACGATATTCTCTTCGCCGCATCCGTGCCGGTGGTGCTGTTTTGTGGCTGGGTCATTGTATTTAGCCTGCTCAATATCCCGTATATCCGTAAGCCGCTGATGATCGTCTTAACTGTCGGGTGCGCTGCGGCAACTTACTTTATGTTTACCTACGGCGCGGTCATCGATCAGAACATGATTGTGAACGTGTTCGAAACTAACTCCCAGGAAGCCACCGCGCTGGTGACCCCGCAGATGATTCTGTGGATTGTCATAGCCGGTCTTGTTCCATCCCTGGTGCTGGCGCTGACCCGTATTCGTACCGGCAAATGGTGGTACGCCCTGCTGACGCGTGTTGCCGCGATGCTCGGTTCCCTGCTGGTGATTATTCTTATCGCTGCAGTGTTTTATAAAGATTACGCGTCGCTGTTCCGCAATAACAAAAGCATCGTAAAAATGGTCACTCCGGCGAACTACGTCAGCGCCGTGGTGAAATACAGCAAGATGCGCTGGTTTGCCGGCGATCAAACGCTGGTGCGGATTGGCGAAGATGCGCACAAAGGCGCGCTGATTACGGGTCAGCAGAAGAAAACCGTTCTGGTGCTGGTCATCGGCGAAGCGTCGCGCGCGGCGAACTACTCCCTCAATGGCTACGGGCGTGAAACCAACCCGGAGCTGAAAAAGCAGGATGTGATTAACTTCCCGCAGGCCTCCTCGTGCGGCACTGAAACCGCTGTATCCGTTCCGTGCATGTTCTCCGGTATGACGCGCAGCAAATACGATGCCGACCTGGCGCACCATCAGGAAGGACTGCTCGACGTGCTCAACCATGCGGGTATCAACCTCCTGTGGCGCGACAACGACGGTGGCTGTAAAGGTGCCTGCGATCGTATTCCCCATACCGACATGACGCAGTGGAAGCTGGATCAGTTCTGCAAAGACCAGTCCTGTATTGATGACGTGAATTTCTACCGCCTGGACAACGTGCTGGACGGTCTGAAGCAGGACACGGTGCTGGTTATCCACCTGATGGGCAGCCACGGCCCGGCGTACTATCGCCGTTACCCGGATAATTTCCGTAAATTTACCCCCACCTGCGACACCAACGAAATTCAGGATTGCGACCATCAGGCGCTGATGAACACCTATGACAATACCATCCTTTATACCGACAGCATGGTCAGCAAAACCATTGATGCGCTGAAAGCCCGTCAGGCGAACATGAACACCGCGCTGATTTACCTCTCGGATCACGGGGAATCGCTCGGTGAAAGCGGTATTTATCTGCACGGCACGCCGTACATGCTGGCGCCGGAGCAGCAGACGCACATTCCGTTTATGTTCTGGCTGTCCCCGGACTATGCGAAAAACTTTGGCATCAACGCGCAGTGTTTACGCGACCACGCAGCAAAAAATGCGGTTTCGCAGGACAATTTATTCTCGACGGTGCTGGGCATGATGGACGTTAAATCAAGCGTTTACCAGCAACAGTTGGACATTCTGAATGCGTGTCGCCGGTAACAGCGCTTGCATTAGACCGAACGGTCTATTAGAGTGAATCCATGAGCAGAAATACTGAACACGACACGCGCGAACATCTCCTGGCGACCGGCGAGCGGCTGTGCATGCACCGCGGCTTCACCGGTATGGGGTTGAGCGAGCTATTAAAAACCGCTGAGGTACCGAAAGGGTCGTTCTATCACTACTTTCGGTCCAAAGAGGCCTTTGGCGTGGCGATGCTGGAGCGGCACTATGCTGCTTACCACCAGCGCCTCGCGACCCACTTCGCCACGGGAGAAGGTAACTATCGGGATCGTGTTCTGAACTACTACCAGGAAACGCTGAACCAGTTCTGTCAGCAGGGCATTATCAGCGGATGCCTGACGGTTAAACTCTCTGCCGAAGTGTGCGATCTCTCAGAAGATATGCGCACGGCAATGGATAAAGGCGCCAGCGGCGTTATCGCCCTGCTGGCGCAGGCGCTGGCGAAGGGGCGCGAAGAAAATACGCTCGCCTTCCCCGGCGATCCCTTAACGCAGGCTCAGGTGCTCTACTCCCTCTGGTTAGGCGCCAACCTGCAGGCTAAAATTTCTCGCAGTGCCGTGCCGCTCGAAAGCGCGCTGGCACATGTGATAAGTACGATTACTGCGCCTGGCGCTTAGCAGGCGTTTTTATTTACGTTATTACTAGTCGACTGGTCTACTCAGGAGTCGTTATGTCAGCTGAAAAATTATTTACCCCCTTAAAAGTGGGTGCCGTCACCGCGCCAAACCGCGTGTTTATGGCTCCGCTTACCCGTCTGCGCAGCATTGAGCCGGGTGATATCCCAACCCCACTGATGGGTGAATACTATCGTCAGCGTGCCAGCTCTGGCCTGATCATCACTGAAGCCACGCAGATTTCTGCTCAGGCCAAGGGATATGCGGGTGCGCCGGGGCTGCACAGCCCGGAGCAGATCGCCGCATGGCAGAAAATCACCGCGGGCGTTCACGCTGAAGACGGTCGCATTGCGGTCCAGCTGTGGCATACCGGTCGTATCTCCCACAGCAGCATTCAGCCTGGCGGTCAGGCGCCGGTTTCAGCGTCTGCCCTGAACGCGAACACCCGCACCTCCCTGCGCGATGAAAACGGCAACGCGATCCGTGTCGACACCTCTACGCCACGCGCGCTGGAGCTGGATGAGATCCCGGGTATCGTGAACGATTTCCGTCAGGCCGTGGCCAACGCCCGTGAAGCCGGTTTTGACCTGGTTGAGCTGCACTCCGCGCACGGTTACCTGCTGCACCAGTTCCTGTCACCGTCGTCTAACCATCGCACCGACCAGTACGGCGGCAGCGTCGAAAACCGCGCCCGCCTGGTGCTGGAAGTGGTTGACGCCGTTTGTCAGGAGTGGAGCCCGGATCGTATCGGTATCCGCGTCTCCCCAATCGGTACGTTCCAGAACGTCGACAACGGTCCGAATGAAGAAGCGGACGCGCTGTATCTGATTGAAGAGCTGGCGAAACGCGGCATTGCCTATCTGCACATGTCCGAGCCGGACTGGGCCGGCGGTAAGCCTTATACGGAAGCCTTCCGTCAGAAAGTGCGCGAGCGCTTCCACGGGGTGATCATCGGTGCGGGTGCTTATACCCCTGAGAAAGCCGAAGATCTGATTAATAAAGGGCTGATCGACGCCGTGGCGTTTGGCCGCGACTATATTGCCAACCCGGATCTGGTTGCTCGACTGCAGCAGAAAGCGGCCCTGAACCCGCAGCGTCCTGAGAGCTTCTACGGCGGCGGCGCGGAAGGCTACACCGACTACCCTTCACTGTAATCTCGCCATTGTTCATTGATAGCGGCGACACTTCGCCGCTATACTAAAACATCGTTTCTGTTCATAAAAATAGTCTATTCCATTGGTTAATGAGGAAATTATGCGCCTACTTCACACCATGCTGCGCGTTGGCGATCTGCAACGTTCTATCGATTTCTACACTAACGTCCTGGGCATGAAGCTGCTGCGCACCAGCGAAAACCCGGAATACAAATACTCGCTGGCGTTCGTGGGTTACGGCCCGGAAACGGATGAAGCGGTCATTGAACTGACCTACAACTGGGGCGTGGACAGCTATGAGCTGGGCACCGCCTACGGCCATATCGCGCTGGAAGTGGACAACGCGGCCGAGGCGTGTGAACGCATTCGCAGCAACGGCGGTAACGTCACGCGCGAAGCCGGCCCGGTAAAAGGCGGCACCACCGTTATTGCCTTTGTAGAAGATCCGGACGGTTACAAGATCGAGCTGATTGAAGCCAAAGACGCGGGTCGCGGTCTGGGCAACTGATCCCTCAGGGCGCAACATGCGCCCGTAGTTTTACTGCATCAGCCTGCAAAATTTGCCATAATGCGCACTGCTTTTTCCCCTTGTAAGAGACCCTGATGTCCGATAACGCTCAATTTAGCGGTCTGTGCGACCGTTTTCGTGGTTTTTATCCCGTTGTCATTGATGTAGAAACAGCCGGATTTAACGCTAAAACCGATGCGCTGCTCGAAATTGCCGCCATCACGCTGAAGATGGATGAACAGGGCTGGCTTACACCGGACACCACGCTGCATTTCCACATTGAACCTTTCGAAGGGGCAAACTTACAGCCGGAGGCGCTGGCGTTTAACGGTATCGATCCGCATAACCCGCTGCGTGGTGCAGTCAGTGAATATGATGCGCTGCACGCCATATTTAAAATGGTGCGTAAAGGCATGAAAGAGAGCAACTGCAGCCGCGCCATCATGGTAGCCCATAACGCCACCTTCGATCACAGCTTTACCATGGCCGCAGCCGAACGCGCATCGCTCAAACGCAACCCTTTCCACCCGTTCGTGACCTTCGACACCGCCGCGCTAAGCGGCCTGGCGCTGGGACAAACGGTTTTATCCAAAGCCTGCATTACGGCGGGTATACCGTTTGACGGTACCCAGGCGCACTCCGCCTTATACGATACGGAGCGCACCGCAGAGCTGTTCTGTGAGATCGTCAACCGCTGGAAGCGTCTGGGCGGCTGGCCGCTGCCGATGGGCGACAGTGAAGAATAAAAAAAAGCGACCTCTTCAGGTCGCTTTTTTATTAACGCAGAAAATTATTCAGCGTCCGGCTCTTCCGTTTTGTACTTCGCCGCCGTCTCTTTGATCAGCTGCTGCAGTTCGCCGCGCTGATACATCTCAATCAGGATATCGCAGCCGCCCACCAGCTCGCCGTCTACCCACAGCTGCGGGAAGGTCGGCCAGTTAGCGTATTTTGGCAGCTCAGCGCGGATGTCCGGGTTCTGCAGGATATCAACGTAAGCAAAACGCTCACCACAGGCTGACAGCGCCTGAACCGCTTGCGCGGAGAAGCCGCAGCTTGGCAGCTTCGGAGAACCTTTCATATACAGCAGAATCGGGTTTTCAGCGATCTGGCGCTGGATTTTTTCAATAGTGGTGCTCATGTCTTGCTTCCTTTAACTTCTGTTACGGCAATAGTCTGACATTGTAGCGGGTCAGGCTGGCATCGGAAAATAACATTTTCGTCACGTTTATATATTTTACCCCGACTCCACAAAAGTTGCATTGCAAATGGTGTTTACCCCTTCGCCCGTCAGGGTTTTGCTTAGGGAGTGAACAATTGTGCGTCAGAACGATGAATTTTTTTGCACTTGCTAACGAAACACGTTTTTAGATTGAAAAATGCTATTAACTTCTCGGGTTTTTATGGATTAGAATCGACGGGCTTTGTAAATCACACGCGGGTATTATTGATGACCTGCATATATCAGGGGACTGCCCAGTGGCGCGGATAACTAAAATCTCGATCACGCTCTGTGCTTTACTGTTTACATCACTCACGTTAACGCCAGCGGCAAACGCCTCTCAGCAGGCGCGGCAATCTGCTGTACAAAAAAGCCATCTGGTTAAAGCCACAGAACGTAAGAAAAAAACCAGCAGCAAGAACGACAAGAAAAAAACTACCGCTCAGACTAAACAAACCGCTTCCAGCAAGACGAAAACAAAATCTTCCCGCACTACCCGCACCGCCAAAAATAAAGCTTCGCAGACCGCCGCTAACCTCGTTACAGAAAAGTGCATTACCCGTAAAGGCCATAAAGCAAAATGCACGAAGGTAACAAAGCTGGCGGATGTGCATAAAGTGCGTGTGCAAAAAGCGCAAAAAACCGCGATGAATAAACTGATGGGGCAGATTGGCAAACCTTATCGCTGGGGCGGCAGTTCGCCGCGTACCGGTTTCGACTGCAGCGGCCTCGTCTATTACGCCTATAAAGATCTGGTTAAATTCCGTATTCCACGTACCGCCAATGAGATGTATCACCTGCGCGATGCGTCACCGGTTAACCGGGGTGAGCTGGAAAACGGCGACCTGGTCTTCTTCCGCACGCAGGGTCGCGGTACGGCTGACCACGTGGGCGTCTACGTTGGCAACGGGAAATTCATCCAGTCTCCGCGCAGCGGTCAGGACATTCAGATCACCTCGCTCAGCGAAGATTACTGGGTACGTCATTACGTCGGCGCGCGTCGCGTCATGACGCCAAAAACCATTCGTTAGTCCCTGCCCTGCCGCATCTGCGGCAGGGTAAGTTCCTCTTTTGCATACCCTTTCAATTTGCTATCCTGTCCTTGTTGTCTGTAGGGTTATTGGCAACACAAAATACAATAAGGAGAGAAGCAATGTCGTTCGAATTACCTGCACTACCGTATGCAAAAGACGCCCTGGCACCGCACATTTCTGCGGAAACCCTGGAATACCACTACGGCAAGCATCATCAGACGTACGTCACTAACCTGAACAACCTCATCAAGGGCACCGATTTTGAAGGCAAAACGCTGGAAGAGATCGTTCGCAGCTCAGAGGGTGGCGTTTTTAACAACGCGGCTCAGGTGTGGAACCACACTTTCTACTGGCACTGCCTGGCGCCGAATGCCGGTGGCGAACCTGCCGGTGAACTGGCAGCCGCCATCAACACCGCCTTTGGCAGCTTTGCAGAGTTTAAAGCGAAGTTTACCGATGCCGCCATCAAGAACTTCGGTTCTGGCTGGACGTGGCTGGTAAAAGAGGCGGATGGCAAACTGGCTATCGTGTCCACGTCTAACGCGGGCACCCCGCTGACCACCAGCGCTACGCCGCTGATGACCGTGGACGTGTGGGAACATGCATACTACATTGATTACCGCAATGCGCGCCCAAACTACCTGGAGCACTTCTGGGCTCTGGTTAACTGGGACTTTGTCGCGAAGAACTTCGCCGCGTAAGAGACACGCAGAAGGGGTAACCCTTCTGCGTTTTTGCTTATTCAGCCGTGCAAACCGCTTCAGGCTGTTTACGGCCGGACATCATCACCAGCAGCAGGCCGAGCGCGGCAATAATCGCCCCCATCACCGGCACAAAACTGTACCCCAGACCGCCTGAAATCACGGCGCCTCCGGCGGCGGCACCCAGCGCATTGCCGAGATTGAATGCCCCGATATTCACGGAAGACGAGAGACCCGGCGCCTCATGGGCGACACGCATCACGCGCATCTGCAGCGGCGGCACCACGGCAAAGGTGGCAGCGCCCCAGACAACCATCGCAATCGCCGCGCCGAATTCATTCTGCGCCAGCCACGGGATCGCGACCATAATGACAATCAGCAGGGTTAAAAAGCCCTTCAGCGTGCCGCTCACGGAACGGTCGGCAAATTTCCCGCCGAGATAGTTGCCAATCGAGAAGCCGACGCCAATCAGCACCAGCATCGCGGTAACAAAGAGTGGCGTTGCGTGGGTAATGTCGTGTAAGACCGGCGAAATATAGGTGTAGAGGGTAAACATCGCTCCTGCCCCCAGCACGGTGGTCAGCAGCGCGGAGAGTACCTGCGGGCGCATCAGCACCGACAGCTCTCTGCGTACATCAGGGCGTTCACCCGCACTGCCTTTTGGCAGGGAGAAGAACAACGCCACCATCGCGACCACGCCCAATCCGGCCGTCGCCAGGAAGGACATCCGCCAGCCAATGACCTCGCCCAGCCAGGTTGCCGCAGGAACACCGCCGATGTTAGCGATGGTCAGCCCCATAAACATGGTGGCCACGGCGCTGGCCTGCTTGTGTTTTGGCACCACGCTTGCGGCCACGACCGAGCCCAGACCAAAGAAGGCACCGTGGTTGAGGCTGGTCAGAATGCGCGACAGCATCAGAGTGGTGTAATCCGGCGAAATGGCCGAAAGCACGTTGCCCAGGGTGAAAATCGCCATCAGGAAAATCAGCGCATTGCGGCGCGCACGGTGCGAAAGCAGAAGCGTCATCAGCGGCGCTCCCACCATCACGCCGATGGCGTAGGCGCTGATTAACATCCCGGCGGCCGGGATCGAGACGTCCACGCCCCGGGCGATAACGGGCAGTAACCCCATCGGGGAGAATTCAGTGGTGCCAATCCCAAAAGCGCCAATCGCCAGGGCCAGCAGGGGAAAATTGATTTTCATGCGTCAACTCCGGATGCCGTGTCATGTGGTGACACAGAACAAAGAAGCGGAAAGCATGACATCAATCACAAAAAATGAGAAGTTAACAAAATGGCAAAAGATTTTTGCCAGAGAAGTAACAATCGGAGCGTTCGGGAGGGAGAAGGCTCTCCCCCCGCGTAAATCAATGCAGCGCAGCCGTCAGGCCAGCCGCCACAATCAGCGCCAGCACAATAACGGTGGTGAACAGCGAAAACTTCAGATCGGAACTCATCAATTTTTCTCCTTTTAATCCCCCCACGAAAAGTGAGCTTGCTCATTTTTGCACAGTTTACGTCAAAAATCTTCCTGGATTTAAGCTGATAAACACTTTACCTCTTCCCCTTTTCATCAAGATAGGCCAAAATTCCACGCTAAATTTATTAGCGTACCGGCCATTGACCCCCTCCTGACGTCCCGTGTCGTTTTCCCGGCGTGCCGCAATTCAAAATTGCGTGATAAGGGTGAGAGAAGGCAAACGTTTACCTTCAAGTTTTTCAGGAGTTTAGGATATGGTCTGGAGTGACATTTAATGGCAACAATTAAAGACGTAGCAAAACGCGCAAACGTTTCCACTACAACCGTATCACATGTAATTAACAAAACCCGTTTTGTGGCGGAAGAGACGCGCAACGCCGTCTGGGCAGCGATCAAAGAGCTGCACTACTCGCCAAGCGCGGTTGCGCGCAGCCTCAAGGTTAATCACACCAAGTCTATTGGTCTGCTGGCGACCAGCAGCGAAGCGGCCTATTTTGCCGAGATCATTGAAGCGGTAGAAAAAAACTGCTTCCAGAAAGGCTATACCCTGATTCTCGGCAACGCCTGGAACAGCATTGAAAAACAGCGCGCCTACCTGTCGATGATGGCGCAAAAGCGCGTGGACGGCCTGCTGGTGATGTGTTCAGAGTACCCGGAATCCGTGCTGTCGATGCTGGAAGAGTATCGCCATATCCCTATGGTGGTGATGGACTGGGGCGAAGCGCGCGCCGACTTCACCGACTCCGTTATCGATAACGCCTTCGAAGGCGGTTACATGGCGGGCCGTTATCTGATCGAACGCGGCCACCGCGAGATTGGCGTGATCCCGGGCCCGCTGGAACGCAACACCGGTGCGGGCCGCCTGGCCGGTTTTATGAAAGCGATGGAAGAAGCGCTAATCACCGTGCCGGAAAACTGGATCGTGCAGGGCGACTTTGAGCCGGAATCAGGCTACCGCGCGATGCAGCAGATCGTCTCCCAGCCTCACCGTCCAACCGCCGTCTTCTGCGGGGGCGATATCATGGCGATGGGCGCCCTCTGTGCGGCCGACGAGCTGGGTCTGCGCGTACCGCAGGACATCTCCGTGATCGGGTATGACAACGTGCGCAACGCGCGCTTCTTCACGCCAGCGTTGACCACCATTCACCAGCCGAAAGATTCACTGGGTGAAACCGCCTTCAATATGCTGCTGGACAGGATCGTCAACAAGCGTGAAGAGTCGCAGTCCATTGAAGTTCACCCTCGCCTCATCGAACGCCGTTCCGTTGCGGATGGCCCGTTCCGCGACTACCGTCGTTAATTTCATTGCGGAGCCAGTCAGTCTGGCTCCCGCAGCCACTCCCGGTTAAGCGTTTCGCTGTCCCCCAGATAGTCCAGCAGCCAGGCCATCGCCGGCGAGACATCATTTTGTTGCCAGGTGAGGCAGCAGGCCGCATCCGGGAACGGATTCTCCAGCGTTAGCTCAACCCACTCACCAGTATCGATTCGCGGACGTGCAAAATGGGCGGGCACCATGCCTACGCAGAGCCCGGCGCTGAGGCACGTCGCCGACGATCCCCAGTCAGGGGCGACAACCCGCCGCTGGTTGTCCAGCAGCCAGGTAATTCGCTTCGGCAGCGAGCGGGAGGTATCTTCCAGCACCAGCGACGGCCAGCTGCGCAGCGTATCGTCGCTCAGCGGCCCTTCCGTCGCCGCCAGCGGATGATCGCTTGCCACCACGCATTTCCAGCTCAGCATCCCCATATCGCGAAAGGCGTAACGTCCCCCGACCGGGATTGCCTGGGTCGCGCCAATCGCCATCTCTACCCTGCCGTCCGCCAGCGCATCCCAGACGCCGTTGAACACCTCCTGCGAGACCCGCAGTTCTACGTCTGAGAAATGCCGATAAAAATCGACAATCATCTGCCGGGTGCGCTCGGGCTTAACGATGTTATCCACCGCAATGGAAAGGTGCCCCCGCCAGCCGTTCGCGATCTGCTGGCACTGCTCGCGGGTGATCTGCATTTTTTTGATAACAGAACGCCCTTCCTTCAAAAACCACGCCCCTGCGGGCGTTAATTCAACATCACGATGCCGTCGTTCAAACAGCGGTACCGCCAGCCACTCCTCGAGCTGTCGCACCGTATAGCTGATGGCCGAAGGGACGCGGTGCAACTCCTGCGCCGCTCCGCTAAAGCTGCCGTTACGCGCGACAGCATCGACCACTTCAAGAGAATAATCTGACCACATTTTCTGCCTGCAAAAAATTTGAATGCACCCGCCAAATATTAGCGTTTCACAAGCGGCTTTGCACTCCCTACACTCAGCGCCAACGTATACCTGCCTCCTCAGGAGAATAAAACAGTGCAACCCAGGAAAGGTTTTTTAGTCTGGCTCGGCGGCTTAAGCGTGCTGGGCTTTTTGGCCACCGATATGTACCTGCCGGCGTTTGCCGCCATGCAGGAAGATTTGCGAACCCCTGCTGCCGCCATCAGCGCCAGCCTGAGCCTGTTCCTGGCCGGTTTTGCCTTCGCGCAGCTGCTCTGGGGACCGCTTTCGGATCGCTTTGGGCGTAAACCGGTGCTGTTGCTGGGGCTGGCCATTTTTGCCGTGGGCTGCCTGGGGATGCTATGGGTGCGCGATGCCACCTGGCTGCTGGTGCTGCGGTTTGTTCAGGCGGTCGGCGTCTGTGCCGCGGCCGTGACCTGGCAGGCGCTGGTCACCGATTACTATCCGGCGAACCGCACTAACCGTATTTTCGCCACCATCATGCCGCTGGTAGGGCTCTCACCGGCCCTCGCCCCGCTGCTGGGCAGCTGGATCCTCGCGCACTTTGACTGGCAGGCCATCTTTGCCACGCTGTTTGCCATCACGATGGTGCTGATGCTGCCGGCGTTCGCCCTCAAGCCCGCGCATAAAAAAGAGGCGCACGCAGACGCGAAGCCGATTACCTTCACCTCCCTGCTGAGCGCGAAAGCGTATCGCGGCAACGTTCTGATCTATGCCGCCTGCTCGGCGAGCTTCTTCGCGTGGCTGACCGGTTCGCCTTTTATTCTGCACGATATGGGCTATAGCCCGGCGGCCATTGGCCTGAGCTACGTTCCGCAGACCATCGCGTTTCTGGTGGGCGGGTACGGCTGTCGCGCGGCGCTGCAAAAATGGGAAGGCCAGCAGATGCTGCCGTGGCTGCTGGTGCTCTATGCGCTGAGCGTCATCGGCACCTGGGCCGTTGGCTTTATTCCGGGCGCGGGTCTGGCCGAAATATTGATTCCATTCTGCGTGATGGCCATCGCGAACGGGGCGATCTACCCTATCGTTGTGGCGCAGGCGCTGCGTCCGTTCCCGCAGGCGACAGGCCGCGCGGCTGCGCTGCAGAACACCCTGCAGCTGGGGCTGTGCTTCCTGGCAAGCCTGGTGGTCTCCGCGCTGATTGCCACGCCGCTGCGGACGACAACCAGCGTGATGCTGGCTACCGTTGCGCTGGCCGTCATAGGCTATCGCATGCAGGCTTCCGCGCAGGATGAGAGCACGCAGGTAGAAACCTCGCATGCCTAATCGCGCCAGAAACTATGTTAATTTTCAGTGATTAGGTTGCTAAGAATTTTCTATTGAATCACCAAATTTTGAGGCCTATACTAAATTTGGTTCGATTAAATACGATAAATATTATGTGTTAACGGGAGCCGGAGTGCTCCCGTTTTACCATGGAAGGCATTTCGGCAAGGGTTATCTCCCTTCCTCTGTTCTACGTCGGATACTAGCCTCGCGGTATTTACCGTGAGATTTCTCACAAACCAAAAAAGCGTCTACGCTGTTTTAAGGTTCTGATCACAGTAGGGTGATGGAGAAGCTATGAGTTCATCGTGTATAGAAGAAGTCAGCGTTCCGGACGATAACTGGTCCCGGATCGTCAGTGAACTGTTAGGTCGGGCAGGCATCACTATCAACGGATCATCCCCATCGGATCCTCAGGTTAAACATCCCGATTTTTTTAAACGCGTGTTGCGTGAGGGGTCGCTAGGCCTGGGGGAAAGCTATATGGACGGCTGGTGGGAATGCGAACGGCTGGATACTTTTTTCGCCAGCGTGCTGCGTGCTGGTCTGGAAAAACAGCTCCCCCGTAATCTTAAAGACACCCTGCGTGTCGCCTCTGCCCGTCTCTTTAACCTGCAAAGTAAAAAGCGTGCCTGGATCGTCGGCAAAGAGCATTACGATCTCGGCAACGATCTGTTCAGCCGCATGCTGGACCCCTTCATGCAATACTCCTGCGCCTACTGGAAAGAGGCGTCGACGCTTGAAGAGGCTCAGCAGGCCAAGCTGCGCCTGATTAGCGAGAAATTGCAGTTGCAGCCCGGTATGCGCGTGCTGGATATCGGCTGCGGCTGGGGCGGGCTGGCGTATTTTATGGCGAAGCACTACGGCGTCAGCGTGGTCGGCGTCACCATTTCCGCTGAACAGCAAAAAATGGCGCAGGAGCGGTGCCTGGGGCTTGATGTGGATATCCGCCTGCAGGATTACCGGGACCTGAACGAACAGTTTGACCGGGTCGTTTCCGTGGGCATGTTCGAGCACGTCGGACCGAAAAATTACGACACCTATTTCGAGGTGGTGGACCGTAATCTGAAACCGGACGGTATTTTCCTGCTGCACACCATCGGCTCTAAGCGGACCGACAATAACGTTGACCCGTGGATCAACAAATACATCTTTCCGAATGGCTGTTTACCGTCCGTACGCCAGATTGCCAACGCCAGCGAATCCCATTTCGTGATGGAAGACTGGCATAACTTCGGCGCGGATTACGACACCACGTTAATGGCGTGGCATGCACGTTTTCAGGAAGCCTGGCCTGAAATTGCGGACAACTATTCTGAACGATTCAAGCGGATGTTTAGCTATTATCTGAATGCCTGCGCGGGGGCGTTTCGCGCGCGAGATATTCAGCTCTGGCAGGTTGTTTTCAGCCGTGGGATTGAACACGGCTTGCGGGTCGCACGCTAGAAAAATAACCCCGGCCAGCCGGGGTTATTTTTTATTCTTCTTCTACAACTTTAATTATTGCGGCTTCTTTTGCGGCCAGCACGCGCTCAACGGTATCAACAACCGCCTGGGTTTGCGGATCGATTTCGATATTCACGCGATGCCCCAGTTTTTTCGAACCCAGCGTGGTGCGCTGCAGCGTCTCGGGAATTAAATGCACGCAAAAACGCGTCGGAGTAACTTCTCCCACCGTCAGACTAATCCCATCAATGCCAATAAACCCTTTATAGAGGATGTATTTCATTAATGACGGGTCCTGCACTTTAAACCAGATTTGACGGTTATTTTCTGATGTGACGATTTTCGCCACTTCGGCGGTGGTCATGATGTGCCCGGACATCAGATGGCCGCCAATCTCGTCGCTGAACTTCGCCGCGCGCTCGACGTTGACGGTATCCCCCACCACCAGTTCACCCAGGTTGGTGATACGCAGCGTCTCTTTCATTAAATCAAAGCTAATCTGGTTGCCATTAATTTCGGTGACGGTCAGGCAGCAGCCGTTATGGGCAATCGAGGCGCCGGTTTCGATGCCGTCGAGCATATATTCCGGCAGCTCTACAACATGAGTACGAAAATTAGGTTTTTCATCAATGGACACCACTTTGGCGGTGCCCTGCACAATACCAGTAAACATGCTTACAACTCCTGTTTTTTCCGGACGGTGGTGACACCGTTTAATCCCACCACAATAACAGTTGGAAAAACAGGTTGCCAGCGGAGCGCATTTTCTGGCGATTTTTTCACTAGATAAATAGCTAAAGCCCGCTACAATAGCTGGCACCCCCCTGCATTTTCTTCTTGCTGCCCGTATCGGCGGCTTTTTTAGTCTCTCATATAACTACAAAATAAAGGTGTTCACGTGCAGAAGTACATGAATGAAGCGCGCCAGCTATTGGCACTGGCTATACCAGTGATCGTCGCGCAGGTGGCCCAGACCGCAATGGGATTTGTGGATACGGTAATGGCGGGTGGCTACAGCGCCACCGATATGGCGGCCGTTGCCATCGGCACGTCAATCTGGCTGCCGGCCATCCTGTTCGGCCACGGTCTGCTGCTCGCCCTCACCCCGGTTATCGCTCAGCTTAATGGCTCGGGTCGTCGCGAGCGTATTGCCCATCAGGTCCGCCAGGGTTTCTGGCTGGCAGGGTTTGTCTCCGTGCTGATTATGGTCGTGCTCTGGAACGCGGGTCATATCATCCGCGCCATGCATAACATTGACCCGGCGCTGGCAGACAAAGCCGTGGGCTATCTGCGCGCCCTGCTCTGGGGTGCGCCCGGCTACCTCTTTTTCCAGGTCGCCCGTAACCAGTGTGAAGGGCTGGCGAAAACCAAGCCAGGCATGGTGATGGGCTTTATCGGCCTGCTGGTGAATATTCCGGTGAACTACATCTTTATTTACGGCCATTTCGGCATGCCGGAGTTGGGCGGCGTCGGCTGCGGCGTCGCGACGGCTGCGGTTTACTGGGTAATGTTCTTCAGTATGATCGCTTATGTGAAACGCGCCCGTTCAATGCGCGATATTCGTAACGAGAACAGATTCAGCACGCCGGACTGGAGCATCATGACGCGCCTGGTGCAGCTAGGCTTGCCGATTGCGCTGGCCCTGTTCTTTGAGGTGACGCTCTTTGCCGTGGTTGCCCTGCTGGTCTCCCCGCTGGGGATTGTTAACGTGGCCGGACACCAGATCGCGCTCAACTTCAGCTCCCTGATGTTCGTCCTGCCGATGTCGCTGGCAGCGGCGGTGACGATTCGCGTTGGCTTCCGCCTGGGACAGGGCTCCACCCTGGATGCGCAAACGGCCGCGCGCACCGGGCTGGGCGTCGGTGTTTGCATGGCCATCTGTACGGCGCTGTTTACGGTGGCGCTGCGCGAGCAGATCGCCCTGCTCTATAACGACAACCCGGACGTGGTGGCGCTGGCTTCGCACCTGATGCTGTTGGCTGCGGTGTATCAGATTTCTGACTCCATCCAGGTGATTGGCAGCGGCGTATTGCGCGGATATAAAGACACGCGTTCGATCTTCTTTATTACCTTTATCGCCTATTGGGTGCTGGGTCTGCCTACTGGCTACGTGTTGGCGCTGACCGATCTGGTCGTTGATCGCATGGGGCCAGCCGGATTCTGGATGGGCTTTATCATCGGACTGACGTCGGCGGCGATCATGATGATGATGCGCATGCGCTTCCTGCAGCGCCAGCCGTCAACGGTAATTTTGCAGCGCGCTGCGCGTTAACTACGCAGTAGCCGCCAGCTGGCGGCTACTTTCTCTTCACTTTGCGCGGTAATGAAGCAATCGCGTGAAATCAGAGAGAAAAATGCGTTTTCCCTCTTGCCTCCTTGATGCTGTGCCGCTAATATTCGTCCCCGTTGTCACCGACAACACGTTGCGTTCATAGCTCAGTTGGTTAGAGCACCACCTTGACATGGTGGGGGTCGTTGGTTCGAGTCCAATTGAACGCACCATTCTGCGTCCGTAGCTCAGTTGGTTAGAGCACCACCTTGACATGGTGGGGGTCGGTGGTTCGAGTCCACTCGGACGCACCATTTCAGTCCTGAAATGGTGCAAATTCTCTCCTTTTACCCTGAATTTTCTTAATCGCTTATTTTCATCATTATTCTCCTGCTACGCTTTTCTTATGGAATAAATACAGGAAGCGCGTCAATGAAGAATATCGCGATTATCGGCTCCGGCCCCACAGGGATTTACACCTTTTATCATCTGCTTAATAACAGCACCCCGCTCTCCGTATCCGTCTTCGAACAGGCCGATGAAGCCGGCGTGGGCATGCCCTATAACGACGACGATAATTCCCGGCTGATGCTGGCGAACATTGCGAGCATAGAAATCCCGCCCATTTTTATGACCTACCTCGACTGGCTCAAGGAACAGAGCGACGCCCATCTGGCGCGCTTTAAGGTTGATAAAGCCAGCCTGCATGACCGGCAGTTCCTGCCCAGACTCCTGTTGGGAGAGTATTTTCGCGACAGCTTGCGTTCAATCGTGAAAGAGGCAAAAAAGCTGGGGTTCCAGGTTACGGTCCATGAATCCGCGAAGGTAACGGACATCATCCCCTCGACAACCGGCGTAACGCTTTCCGTCAACGACACCACTTTGCCCGATCGGTTCGACCTGGCGGTTATCGCCACCGGCCACGTCTGGCCAGATGAGGAGGAAGCTACGCGCACGTTCTTCCCCAGCCCGTGGTCGGGGTTGATGGACGCCAGCATTCCCCCTTGCCGCGTGGGCATTATGGGAACGTCGTTGAGCGGTCTGGACGCGGCTATGGCGGTGGTAATGCAGCACGGTGAGTTTCGTGACGGTAAATTCCTCCTCGACAAGGGCAGCGAAGGGTTAAACATTACGCTGATGTCCCGCACGGGCATTCTGCCGGAAGCCGATTTTTACTGTCCAATCCCTTACGAACCGCTGTCGGTATTGACCGAATTCATGGTTGAACACGAGATAGCCAAAGGATCGAACGGCCTGCTTGACCGCATATTTTCCCTGATGGTGAAAGAGCTCGAGCTCGCCGACCCGGCGTGGTGCGAGAAAATTTCTCTGCGTAACCAGGATGCCGACAGTCTTCGTGAGGCATGGTTTGAGGACCGTAAACGGCACGGGCCCTTTACCTGGGCGGAGGAGAACCTCAGCGAGGTTGAACGCAACAAACGCGAACGGCGCACCGTGGCCTGGCGCTATACCGTCCTTCGACTGCATGAGGTGGTTCAGGAGATTGTGCCCCACCTCAACGAAGAGGACAGAGAGCGCTTTAAGCAGGGCCTCGCCCGCGTGTTTATCGACAACTATGCCGCCATCCCGCCGCAGTCTATCCGAAGGCTGCTTGCGCTTCGCGAGGCCGGCATCATTAGCGTGGCGGCGCTCGGCGATGATTACACGCTCGATGCTGGCAGCGATCGGACGGTAATTACCACCAAAGAGAGCGTTTATCGTTTCGACGTGTTTATTGACGCGCGCGGACAAAAGCCGCTCAAAACAAAGGATTTGCCTTTCCCGACGCTGCGTAAACAGCTGGCAGAGACGGGCGACGAGATACCCGACGTTGGCGAGGATTACACGCTTAAAGCGCCTGAAACGGTTCGCGGGCGCATTGCTTTCGGTGCGATACCGTGGCTGATGCACGATAGTCCCTTCGTTCAGGGGCTGGCGGAGTGTGCGGAGATTGCAGAGGCGATGGCGAAGGCGGCTGAAAAACCTGCCTCGGGGAGACGGCGTCGGTTACCGTACGTGGAGAACTGACAGGGCTTCCATGCCCTGCTATCGGTGATTACTCGAAGAAGACCTCCGGGTTTTCCGACAGCGATACGAACGTTTTGGTGTTCTTATCCAGGGCAAGGATTTTGCCGCTTTCAATGTCATACACCCAACCGTGCAGACGAAGCGAGTTATTACGCAGGCCCACCGCGACGGACGGATGGGTCTTGATGTTGCTCAGCTGCGCAAACACGTTCTCCTGCACCATCGCATTCACTTTATCGATAGGCTTGTCCCAGCTTTTCTTCTCTACCACGGCTTTCGCCGCGTCGGAATAGCGCAGCCAGTGCGATACGGCTGGCATTGGCTCCAGATTGGCGTTATCGGCAATCGCTTTCATCGCGCCGCAGTTGGAGTGGCCGCAGATCACGATATCCGTCACGCCCAGCGCCACCACCGCGTACTCGATAGTTGCAGATACGCCGCCCGGCTCCGGCCCGAAAGGCGGGACAATGTTGCCAGCATTACGAATGACAAAAAGCTGTCCCGGCTCTTGCTGGGTGACCAGTTCAGGAACCAGACGGCTGTCGGAGCAGGAGATGAACAGCGCTTTGGGATTCTGGCTGGACGCTAAACTGCGAAAGAGCTCTTTACGTTGCGGGAAAATCTCTTTTTGAAAGCTGAGAAAACCTTCAATGATATGTTGCATAGCAATTTCTCTTTAATCTGTTTTCGTTTAGGTATGATCGCGATCACACTCGTAAAGTTTACCCACCGTACTTTACCTGAGACAAGCAATATATTTCTGGCCCGACCGCTGCACGATGTTGTCGGCGTTCGCCGGGATGTTTTGCCCTTCGAACGCGCCGTAAAGACGAGCGAACGATTTTCCCGCCAGGCGCCGGGTAATGTTCTCAACCGTACGGGCAGGCAGCGGGAGCATATTCGGGTAGCTCCACATAAACGACACCGCATCTTTCCCCGGGGTGACCTGCAAAATATCCCCCGCCAGCAAAACGCCCTCGCCCTCCTGCCAGTGCAGTACCGTTCCGCCCGCAAAATGGCCGCCGAGACGTAGCAACGTGACGGACGGCCAAATCTCCAGCGCCTCCCCCTCCCAGAAATGAATCGCCGGGCTGTTGCGCATCACCCATTCGCGGTCGCTGGCGTGCAGGTAGACTGGCGCACCGAAAGCCGCGGCCCACTCCTGCATCGTGGTGTAATAGTGCGGATGCGAAATCGCAATGGCGTGAAGGCCACCGAGCGCGGTGATGAGCGTTTGGGTTGCGGGATCAAGGTTGGCAATGCAGTCCCAAAGAATATTGCCGTGCGGGGTGCGCAGAAGGAGCGCCCTCTGGTTAATCGCAAAAGCGGGAACCGTTTTGATACTGAACAGCGCGGGCTCCAGCTGCTGCCATTTATTCACGTGCGTGGCCGTCACCGTCGCGTAATCAATCCACGCCTGACCGCTGACCGGGACATACTGGCGTTCATCCTCGCAAATCGGACATCTCTCCGGCTTTCCATCATAGGAGGTACCGCAGGTTTTACAGAGTGTAATCATGAGCGCTCCTCGGTGATAAAGCACTGAGTATGGCAGGGATTATCCTTATGTGCTGCGAGGTACATTGCCGACGTTTTTTACCCTATACTGTGCCAGTATCAAAAACCGAACAGAGCAGGTGCAACATGGAAATTGATCTCGATAACTTAGTTTTTAACGGTCTGGATGAAGCGGAAGAGCGTAACGCGGAACGTCTGGACGACGCGGATAAAAAAGCGCAGGCGATTGTTGCCGACGACGACTGCGGTGATGCCTGCAAGATTTGATAAAAAAAGCACCGGTAAACCGGTGCTTTTTTATCTTACTTTTTCAGCCCGTCAATGGCCGCCGCACGGTGCGCTTCCACGGTTCTCGGGGAAAGATTTAGGCGTGCAGCCACCTCTTTATTACTGCACCCTTCCAGCAGTACGGTCAGGGTAACCAGAATGCCCTTCTCATTTTTCAGGCTGTCGACATTACCAGTTAACGTTGCTGAGAACAAAAAAACGCGGGCGTAATCAGATCTCAGGCGTTTTGCTAAAGCTGGTCAGCATCAGGATCAGGCTTTGCGGGGAAGACGCCGTCTCAAACTGGTAGTGATTTCCCTGACGATCGCCGCCGATGTACCACGAAATCTCGGTTTTCCCTTCTGCCAGCGCCTTGCGCACCGCTTTATCCACATCCACCATCCGGTATTCGCGGGAGTGGTTAAGGTAAAGCACCGCATCCGAGCGGTAGTTACAGGCTGGCCGCGACTGCCAGCTCACGCTGGCCGGATCCCAGTCGTTGCTTGCCGGATAGAAGAAAATTTGATCCGCGCCGTTGGTTTCCACTTTCCCGCCATAAATCCGCACGCGGTATTTAAACTGCGAAGGATCCTGTCCGGCAGGCAGCGGGGGAATGTGAAACTTCACCAGCGACAGCGTTTCGCTGTTTTTGGTGCGCCCGCCGTTCTGCCAGTTATCCTGCACCAGCAGGACCTGGGGCTCTGGCTGGGTAAGCGCGGGCTCCAGGCTGCTGAGCCAGACGTTGGCCTTCGCTTTTGAATAACCATACGGAACGGTGGTGCCGCAGTCCAGACCGCGGTTCATGCACAGGTCGGTCATAAAGCGCGCGGCGTCTTCCGTCCAGCCGTTCATAAAATCAGCATGCGCCGTATACAGGCTCCCCCACCGCTCTTCACGCTCGTTGCCGTGCATGATGGGGTCGAGAGAAAGCTGCGCTTTGCTGGTATCGAGCGAGCTAATCGTCGGGAGCACGTACGCAATGTTCATGTTCACAGTGGGAATTTTCACCGGGAAGTCGGACGGGCACTGCCCTTTGGTGTCGTAGGTGGCGTTGGCCAGACCGTGAGCGGGCTTAAGATTTACCCCGTCCCAGCAGTTCGGAAACTGAATGCCGATATTAAACTGCACGGCATCGTTCGCCTTGCGTAAGCCGCAGACCTCACCCGTTTTGGTGGTGTAGCCCTTGCCGTTAGCGCACAGGAAGGTGATATGTGGATTCGGCGCGGTGCCGTGATGATCGCCCGCCAGCAGCGACAGCCCCGCCGGGAACGGGTGCAGCGGCCAGGTGTCGACGTTCGATGCCTGATAATAGGTTTTTTGATAGGCGGGTTTGACCACCGTTCCGTCAGGCAATTTCAGAGAGGGTGCCCAGTAGGCCGAGCTGTCTGCTTTGTTATCGCAGGTGGTCTTTTCATCTTTACGCAGCGATTCACGGCTGGAGAAGGCATCCGTTTGCACGTTGCCAAAAAAATCGTGCAGCATGGCCTCGTTGGGCATGCCGTGCATCATAATGGCATCGTCGCCGAGCGTGTGGGAGTAACCGCAGACGACGTGCGCCTGTGGCGCAGCGTGCGCCGCCTGCATGGCAATCAGTAGTGCGGTGGCAGAAAGTGCCGGGGTTAATACTGTCCGTTTCATTATCATCTCCTTCTGAGAAAGGAGATATTGGTATCAAAACGGCCAGGGTTTACCGAGGATTTGCCCGCGTATTTTTCCGTTCATCCCTGCTTTACACGGATCACGCACAGCTCATTCCAGTACGTTTCGCGCGTGCGGCGAAGTTCAGCGTGACGTTTTATCATGGAACCACTCCGGGTCGATGTTAGCGACGTCCACGCCATACAGGCTGGCAACAGGCAGTATTGACTCCAGAACACGCTGCGCGCTGTTCTCCGCATTCGCTGGCCGGGTCGCAAAAAACCGCCGTAGCGTGCCGATCCATTTTTTCATTGCCTTTACCCCTCTCGCTTCACCAGCCCTGAGTTAAGCACGCGTTTCCTGGCCGCGGAAATATCAATTCCGGCAGTCAATGTGCAGGACGTGCAAATAGCTCCTTACATTTACCTGCCGGTAACACACTGTTCAATAATGCTTTTTTGTATAGAGCAAAGAACATTTTCTTATTTGGCGATAGCTTTTGCTTATGGGAGCGTAACGGTGCAAAACAAAAACAACGGGACGAACGATGACTATGGCAGCAAAGATGAAAAGGTTTAAAAAAGGGACGGCAGTTCTGGGATTACTGGCCGCCGGGAGCCTGTTTTCAGCGCAGGCGCTGGCCGATCGGCTGGAGGATATTAAGGCCGCGGGGGTGGTGAAAGTCGCCACGTTTGACGCCAACCCACCGTTTGGCTCAATTGATGCAAAAACGCACGAGATCGTGGGTTACGACGTGGACTTTGCCAAAGCACTGGCAAAATCACTCGGCGTGAAGCTTGAACTGGTTGCCACCAATCCGGCCAACCGAATTCCGCTGCTTCAGTCCGGTAAAGCAGACCTGATCGTAGCGGATATCACCATCACCCCGGAACGCGCGCAGGTGATTGATTTCTCCACCCCCTATTTCGTGACCGGACAACAGTTCCTGGTTCCCGCCAAATCGCCCGATAAGCTGGATGAATACAGCCGGGCGCGCATTGGCGCGGTCAAAGGCACCACGGGTGAACAGGCGCTCCACCAGCGTTTCCCGCAGTCCCGCGTGCTGGCTTATGACGACATTCCTCTGGCGCTGACGGCGCTGCGCAACGGCAACGTGCAGGCCATTACCCAGGACAGCACAATTCTTGCAGGCCTGCTGGCACAGGCTCCGGATAAAGCGAACTTCAAAATCCTGCCCGATCTGCTCAGTAAAGAAGAAATTGGCGTCGGGGTGAAGAAAGGTGAAACGGCGCTGCTGAAAGCCGTCAACGATGAGCTGGTTAATCTCGAGAAGAACGGTCAGGCGGCAAAAATCTATGACGTCTGGTTTGGCCCAAATACGCCCGCTCCACAGCCTCGCGCCTTTAAAATAGAAGCCAGGTAATTATGCTCTCAGGTTTATTTTCCCACTCCGCGGCCGGTGCCGCGGATTTTTCACATCTGGAACAGGCCAGCGTTGAGTTTCGTCACGTGGACAAACGCTACGGCGACCATCAGGTTTTACGCGACATTAACCTCACCATCACGCCCGGTGAAGTGGTTGCTATTCTCGGCCCTTCCGGTTCGGGTAAATCAACGCTGATCCGTCTTATCAATCAGCTTGAAACCCTGAGCGGCGGGGAAATCCTGGTCGACAGCAAGCCGACCGGGCAGCTTTCCGGCAGCAGGCTGCGTCAGCTGCGCAGCCGCGTTGGATTTGTGTTTCAGCAGTTCAATCTGTATGCCCACCTCACCGCCAGCCAGAACATCACCCTCGCACTGGAGCATGTGCACGGCTGGAAGCCGCAGCCAGCTCAGGAGCGCGCGCTGGCACTGCTGGAGAAGGTCGGAATGCAGGAAAAGGCTCACCACCTCCCCGCTGAGCTTTCCGGCGGCCAGCAGCAGCGCGTGGCGATTGCCCGCGCCCTGGCCTCGTCGCCGCAGATCATCCTCTTCGACGAGCCGACGTCGGCGCTCGATCCGGAGATGATTGGCGAAGTGTTATTCGTCATGAAAGCCCTTGCCCATAGCGGGATCACCATGATTGTCGTGACTCATGAGATGCAGTTCGCCCGGGAAATTGCCGACCGGATTGTCTTTATCGACGGCGGGCAGATTCTTGAAACCGCGCCGCCGGGGCAATTTTTCAGTCAACCGTCGCATCCCCGGGCGCAGCGTTTCCTGCAAAAAGTGCTGAACCCGCTGCACCAGGAGCACCTCTGATGCCCGCCCTCGACTGGCAGGGCGTGCTGGCCGGACAGCCTCTGCAGTGGATACTCTCCGGATTTCTCACCACCCTGTGGGTGACGCTGGCGGGGGGCCTGATCGCCAGCCTGCTTGCACCGTTCTTTTTGCTCCTGCGTCTTTCCGGTGGACGCATCGGGAATGCGGTCGTCAGCGGCTGGGTATCGCTGTTTCGCAATACGCCGCTGTTGGTCCAGCTGCTGTTCTGGTATTTCGCCGCCTGGAACGGGTTACCGCAGGGCTTTCGAGACGCGGTGAATGCGGATCACAGCTGGTCAATTCTGCCCGGCGACGTCTGGTGGTTTACCCCTGAGTTTTTATGTTCTGCCTGGGGGCTGGGCGTTTTTACTTCGGCGTTTTTAATTGAGGAAGCGGCATCGGGACTGCGTTCTGTTCCTGCCGGACAGCAGGAAGCGGCGCTGGCGCAAGGGTTCTCCTCGTGGCGTTTATTTCGCTACATCCTTCTGCCGCAGGGGCTCGCCAACGCCTGGCAGCCCGTTGTCGGCCAGTACCTCAATTTGATGAAGCTCTCCTCGCTCGCCAGCGGGATTGGCTTCGCTGAGCTAATCTACCAGGTCCGGCAGATTGAAAGTTACAACGCACACGCCATGGAGGCGTTTATCGTCGGTACGGTGCTCTATTTGCTTACCGGCATTGTCATGGGGATGGTGCTGGTGCGCGTCGGTCCGCATTCAGGGAGGAAAAAAGATGGTTACAGGATTTAACGTTATTGTCGAAAACCTGGATTATCTGCTGTGGGGACGAACGGCAGCGGGTGAACCCGGCGGCGTACTGCTTTCGCTGCTGATGGCCGCAGGGGCCGCCCTGCTTGCGCTTCCCGGCGGCGTGACGCTGGCGTGCCTCGCCTGGCGCTATCCTGGGCTGGTGCGCAGGGGGCTTTTTCTGTGGGCGGAGTTGATTCGCGGTATTCCCCTGATTTTTGTGATTTTCTGGATGTGGTATCTGTTGCCGCTGATCACCGGAGGGGATCTGCCGGGGGCGCTGACCGTGACGCTGGCGCTGGCCTGGTTTACGGCGGCATCGGTGATGCATTCGGTTTTTGCCGGGCTCAGGGCGCTCCCAGCGGGTCAAAACGAGGCCGCGCTGTCTCAGGGGTTCAGCACGCAGCAAACCCTGTGGCGCGTGCTGCTGCCGCAGACGCTGAGAAATATTTTGCCGTCGCTGGTGGGAATTTTTATCAGCCTGCTGAAGGATACGTCGCTGGCATTCATCGTCAACGTCCCGGAGCTGACCACGGTGGCGGGACAGGTCAATAACCGGGTGCAAATCTACCCGGCGGCCATCTTTATCTTTACGGGTGCGGTCTATTACTTGCTCTGCTGCTCGCTTGAACAGGTCGCGAAACGCTGGCGCGTTAGCCGGCCAGCGCCTTAACCACCGTTTCCATCGCTTCGGTTGTCAGTGCGCTGCGCTTGATGCGCTGGTTCGCCAGCGCCGTGCGCAGCACGCCCGCAATGACAATATGCTTCGGCTCCTGCCCTAAATCACGCATCTCCAGCACCACCTTTCCGACCACCCGGCACATCTCCTGGTACAGCGCTTCATCTTTGGTCACGTTACCCATCGTCATCACTCCATTGCCTGTTAAACGTTGAGCTTAAATGATTCTCCCGCCGGATACAAAAAAGAAGCCCGGCGAGGATCTCGCCGGGCTTCATCTGGAAAATCAAATAATTAGTTGTTTACTGGAATGACCGCGCCTTTGTATTTGGTGCGGATCCAGTCCTGAATCTCTTTGGAGTGCAGCACGTTCACCAGCGCGACGATGTCTTTCTTCTTCTCGTCACCGCGATGCACGGTAATGATGTTGGCGTACGGGTTGTTTTCACCGCTCTCTACCGCAATCGGGTCGTGAACCGGATCCAGACCGGCGTCTATCGCATAGTTGGCGTTAATCACCACCGCGTCGCCTTCGTCGTTGTTATACATCTGCGGCAGCAGGGACGCTTCCACGTTCGGCGTGAACTTCAGTTTTTTCGGGTTCTCAACGATATCGCTGATGCGCGCCGTCACTTTGTCGATGCCCGGCTTCAGCTTGATCACGCCCTCTTTTTCGAAGATGGAGAGAATACGGCCTTCCTCGGAAACCGCATCACGCATGATGATCTTGCCGCCTTCCGGCAGATCCTTCAGGGATTTGTATTTTTTTGAGTAGATGCCGATTGGCTCAATGTGGATCGCGCCCGCACTGACAAAATCGTAGTCTTTATCGCCCGCATGATCTTTCAGCACGCTGTTCAGGTAAGGAATGTGCTGGAAATAGTTCGCGTCGATGTCATGACCCGCCAGCGCAGTGTTCGGCAGAATGTAGTCCTGGAACGGTTTAATCTCCAGGTCGATACCCTGCTTCGCCAGAATCGGCTTGGCCTGCTCCAGAATTTCGGCGTGCGGCGTGTTGGATGCCCCCACGGTCAGGGTGTCGGCCCAGGAGGCGAAGCTCAGGGCGCTCAGGGTTGCGGCGGCGATCAGTGTCAGTGTCTTTTTCATGATGTGGTTCCTGTGTGTATTTATTAGCGTTTATCTAACAGTGAAGTAATGACATCGCCGCAGAACTGGATAATGAAAACGATGATTAAAATGGTCACCGTTGCCACCAGCGTGACGTCACCATGGTTGCGCTGGAATCCTTCCAGATAAGCCAGATTTCCTAAACCGCCGGCGCCAATCACCCCCGCCATGGCGCTGTAGCTCACCAGCGCAATCAGCGTCACCGTAATACCTGATACCAGTGCAGGTGATGATTCCGGCAGTAAAACCCGAAACACGAGCGTGCTCAGTCGTGCGCCCATCGAGCGCGTTGCTTCAATGACCCCTTTGTCCACTTCGCGCAGGGCGATCTCCACCAGACGCGCGTAGAACGGCGCGGCGCCGACAATCAGGGCCGGAAGCGCCGCGTTAGCGCCAAGGATGGTGCCGACGACGGTCTTGGTGAACGGGATCAGCAGAACGATGAGAATGATGAACGGAATAGAGCGGAACACGTTCACCACAATCGAAATGACGCTGTAGACCGTGCGGTTGTGGAACAAGCCACCGCGCGCAGTTAAAAACAGCGCCAGCCCCAGCACGATGCCCAGAACAAAGGTCGCCACGCCGGACAGCGCGGTCATGTACAGCGTCTCCAGCGTTGCAGCCCAGAGCTGATCCCACTTGAGATGCGGAAAGAGATTCTCAGACATGTTTAATTACCTCGCCTTCAATATCGCTGTGCTGCAGGTCGGCGAGGATATTGTTCAGTTGTTCATCGGATGCCGCCACGTGGACCCAGAGCTGCCCGAAAACACCGTGGGCGGTCTGCGTCATTTTTCCGTGCAGAATGTTAAACGGCAGGCCGTAGCGCAGGGTGAGTTCCCCGACAATCGGCTTGTGCGTGCTGTGTCCGGTAAAGGTCAGCCTGATCACCGTGCCTTCCAGATCGTTTGCGAGTTCAGTATTGAAGGTCTCTTCCTCGGCGTACTGGCTGACCTGGCGGACAAACTGCTGCGTAATCGGCTGCTGCGGATGGGTAAAGACGCTCAGCACGTCGCCCTCTTCCACCACTTTGCCGTTCTCCATCACCGCCACGCGGTCGCAGATTTTGCGCACCACGTGCATCTCGTGCGTGATCAGCACGATGGTGAGTTTGAAGCGGCGGTTAATGTCCAGCAGCAGATCGAGGATCTGATCGGTGGTCTGCGGGTCGAGCGCGGACGTAGCCTCATCGCAGAGCAGCACGTCGGGGTTGTTGGCCAGCGCGCGCGCAATCCCCACGCGCTGCTTTTGCCCGCCGCTCAGCTGCGACGGATACGCATTTTCGCGTCCCTTCAGGCCAACCAGCTCCACCAGTTCGGCGACGCGCGCCTTAATCTTCGCTTTTGGCACACCGGCAATTTGCATAGAGAAAGCAATGTTCTCACTCACCGTGCGCGACCACAGCAGGTTGAAGTGCTGAAACACCATGCTGATTTTGAGACGCGCCTGGCGCAGCGCTTCACCTTTTGCGGCGGAGATATCCTGCCCGTTAATGGTGACGCTCCCGGCGCTGGGTTTCTCCAGACCATTCAGCAGACGAATCAGCGTGCTTTTCCCGGCGCCGCTGTAACCGATAATGCCGTATATTTGTCCCTGCTCTATCGTCAAATTGACGTTATCAACGGCTGTGAGTGCCACCTTTCCGTTGTCAAAAACCTTCGAAATATTGCTCAGTACAATCATTCTTATTCGTTATCCGTGCCGCCCTCGGCGGTTTAGCAGTATGGATGTCCAAACGATAGTAAACAGGCGTTATCAGCTTTTAAATGAACAAAAAAGAATGTGTTATAACTTTCGGAAATAAACAGCGGATTTACCGGGTGGGAAGCATTTAGACCAATTTCAGCAATGATTATCTGCCGGATGCATATCTGCTGGCGGACGCGCGTAAAAAACGGTCATTTTTGCAGCATTTTATCCCGATATAGCCATCCCCACATCCAGACAACTTTACGTCTTGCTGTCCTGACATCCAAAAACGGTATTTATATTCCTTTCTGTTCTAAACGGCAGTGAATGGTTCTTTATTGAGAAAATTTCATCGCCCTATCATCCCGTCATGACATCCCGAAAGGAAAACATCATGACGATTTACCACTCCGTCACCGAACTGATTGGTCGCACCCCGCTGATCCAGCTGCACAAGCTTGATACCGGTCCTTGCTCGCTGTTTCTGAAGCTGGAAAACCAAAATCCGGGCGGTTCGATTAAGGATCGCGTTGCGCTGTCGATGATTAACGAAGCGGAACGTACCGGCCAGCTGCAGCCGGGCGGCACGATTATTGAGGCCACGGCGGGCAATACCGGTCTCGGCCTGGCCCTGATCGCCGCCCAGAAAGGCTACTCGCTGATCCTGGTGGTACCGGACAAAATGAGCCGCGAGAAGATTTTCCACCTGCGCGCGCTGGGTGCCCAGGTGGTGCTGACCCGCTCCGACGTCAACAAGGGCCATCCCGCCTATTACCAGGATTACGCCCAGCGTCTGGCTAACGAGTTGCCGGGCGCGTTTTACATCGACCAGTTCAATAACGTGGCCAACCCGCTGGCGCACCGCACCACCACGGCGCCGGAACTCTATGAACAGCTTGACGGCAAGATTGACGCCATCGTCGTCGGCGTCGGCTCAGGCGGCACGCTGGGCGGCCTGCAGGCGTGGTTCTCCGAGCACTCGCCGCAGACGGAATTTGTTCTGGCTGACCCGGCCGGATCCGTTCTCGCTGACCAGGTGGAAACCGGACGCTACCACGACGCGGGCTCCTGGCTGGTAGAGGGCATTGGCGAAGACTTTATTCCTCCGCTGGCCCACATTGAAGGGGTGAATCGCGCCTGGCGCATCACCGACCGCGAAGCGTTCACCACCGCGCGCGAGCTGCTGAAAACGGAAGGCATTCTGGCGGGATCCTCCAGCGGCACGCTGCTGGCGGCCGCGCTGAAGTATTGCCAGGCACAAACCACGCCGAAGCGGGTGGTGACCTTTGCCTGCGACAGCGGCAATAAATATCTCTCGAAGATGTTCAACGACGACTGGATGCGACAGCAGGGGCTCATCACGCGCCCTCAGGCGGGCGATCTCTCCGACTACATTGCCCTGCGCCATGATGAAGGCGCTACCGTCACCGCCGCGCCGGACGATACGCTTTCCACCGTGCTGGCACGCATGCGCCTATATGACATCTCTCAGTTGCCGGTCCTGGAGAATGGCAAGGTGGTGGGCATTATCGACGAGTGGGATCTGCTGCGGCATATCGGCGGCGACGGCGACCGCTTTACCCTGCCGGTCACGGCGGCCATGACCCGTCAGGTGGAATTTCTTGATAAACGTGCCCCGGAGAGCGCCCTGCACGCCATCTTCGACCGCGGTCTGGTGGCCGTCATTAACGACAATGACCATTTTCTCGGCCTGATTACGCGCAGCGACGTCCTGACCGCGTGGCGCAATCGTCTACAGCAATAAAGGATTAAACGATGAAAAACCTGGCAACCCTGAGCGTCCACAGCGGCGCATTCAACGACCCGCACGGCGCCGTCATGCCGCCGATTTACGCCACGTCGACGTTTGCGCAACCGTCACCCGGCGAGCATACCGGCTATGAGTATTCCCGCAGCGGCAACCCAACGCGCCATGCGCTGGAAACCGCCATCGCCGAACTGGAAAGCGGCACGCGCGGCTACGCCTTTGCATCCGGACTGGCGGCCATCTCCACCGTGCTCGAGCTGCTGGATAAAGACAGCCATATCGTCGCCATTGATGACGTGTACGGCGGGACGTACCGCCTGATTGAAAACGTGCGCAAGCGCAGCACCGGCCTGCGGGTCAGCTGGGTTAAGCCGGACGACCTGGCCGGGCTTGAGGCCGCCATTCGCCCGGAGACCCGAATGGTGTGGGTCGAAACGCCGACCAACCCGCTGCTGAAGCTGGCGGATCTGGCGGCCATTGCGGCGATCGCCCGTCGTCATAACGTCATCAGCGTGGCGGATAACACTTTCGCATCTCCGGTGATCCACCGCCCGCTGGAGTCCGGTTTCGATATCGTGGTGCACTCCGCCACCAAATACCTTAACGGGCACTCTGACGTGGTGGCCGGGCTGGCAGTGGTGGGAGATAATCCGGCGCTGGCGGACAAGCTGGGCTATCTGCAAAATGCGGTCGGTGGCGTCCTGGATCCGTTCAGCAGCTTCCTGACCCTACGCGGTATCCGCACGCTTGCGCTGAGGGTAGAAAAGCACAGCAGCAACGCGCTGGAGATTGCGCAATGGCTGGCGCAGCATCCTCTGGTCGAAAAAGTGTTCTATCCCGGCCTGGAATCGCATCCGCAGTACCAGCTAGCCCGCACCCAGATGGCGCTGCCCGGTGGCATGATTTCCGTCGTGGTAAAAGGTGACGCGCAGCGTGCCAGCGAGGTGATTCGCAACCTGAAGCTGTTCACCCTCGCGGAAAGCCTGGGCGGCGTGGAGAGCCTGGTGAGCCAGCCTTACAGCATGACGCACGCCTCGATTCCGCTGGAACAACGGCTGGCAAACGGCATTGTGCCGCAGCTGATCCGCCTGTCGGTGGGGATTGAAGATCCGAAAGACCTGATTGCCGACCTCAGCCAGGCGCTGCAAAAATAAGCAAACGGCGGCAGGTCGCTCACCTGCCGCCAAAAGTTGTCATCATGGCTTAACGCCTTGATAACAATATTATGTGAAACGGCATTGATTAATTCTGAAACACCGTTTCCATTTTCCTTTTATCTTAAAATTAGCGTATAATGCGCGCCAAATCCCTGGTGAATGGTTTCAGCGCTTGGAATACAAAAAACAACGTACAACTTCTCCTCTCCTTCGTTGGGCTGTCACTCAGGCACACTTTCTTCTGCACGCTCATTTGATGTCTCCTATCCTTAGTGCGTGTCATATACTCTTTTGCAACACAGGTTTGACTCCGCGGCGGTGCGCCCCCGGAGCGAGATTTCCATATCCTTCCCAACTTAAAGACTAAGACTGTCATGAAAAAGACGAAAATTGTTTGTACTATCGGCCCGAAAACCGAATCCGAAGAGATGCTGAGCAAAATGCTGGACGCCGGCATGAACGTGATGCGTCTGAACTTTTCCCACGGTGACTACGCAGAACACGGTCAGCGCATCCAGAACTTGCGCAACGTGATGAGCAAGACCGGTAAAAAAGCGGCGATCCTGCTCGACACCAAAGGTCCGGAAATCCGTACCATCAAACTGGAAGGCGGTAACGACGTCTCTCTGAAAGCGGGCCAGACCTTCACCTTCACTACCGACAAATCCGTTATTGGTAACAGCGAAATCGTTGCGGTCACCTATGAAGGCTTCACCAGCGATCTGTCCGTGGGTAACACCGTGCTGGTCGACGATGGTCTGATCGGTATGGAAGTCACCGCTATCGAAGGTAACAAGGTTATCTGTAAAGTGCTGAACAACGGCGACCTGGGCGAAAACAAAGGCGTTAACCTGCCGGGCGTTTCTATCGCGCTGCCAGCACTGGCGGAGAAAGACAAACAGGACCTGATCTTCGGCTGCGAACAAGGCGTTGATTTCGTTGCGGCGTCCTTCATCCGTAAGCGTTCCGACGTGGTTGAAATTCGTGAGCACCTGAAAGCCCACGGCGGCGAGAAGATCCAGATCATCTCCAAAATCGAAAACCAGGAAGGCCTGAACAACTTCGACGAAATCCTCGAAGCGTCTGACGGCATCATGGTTGCTCGTGGCGACCTGGGCGTTGAAATCCCGGTTGAAGAAGTGATCTTCGCGCAGAAGATGATGATCGAGAAATGTGTTCGCGCGCGTAAAGTGGTTATCACCGCCACGCAGATGCTGGACTCCATGATCAAAAACCCACGCCCTACCCGCGCTGAAGCAGGCGACGTGGCGAACGCCATCCTCGACGGTACCGATGCAGTAATGCTGTCCGGTGAATCCGCGAAAGGGAAATACCCTCTGGAAGCGGTCGGCATCATGGCGACCATCTGCGAACGTACTGACCGCGTGATGACCAGCCGTCTGGACTTCAACAACGACAGCCGCAAGCTGCGCATCACTGAAGCAGTATGCCGCGGTGCGGTAGAAACCGCTGAGAAACTGGAAGCGCCACTGATTGTTGTTGCGACCCAGGGCGGTAAATCTGCGCGCGCAGTGCGTAAATACTTCCCGGATGCCACCATCCTGGCCCTGACCACCAACGAAACCACCGCACGTCAGCTGGTGCTGAGCAAAGGCGTGGTTGCGCACCTGGTCAAAGAGATCGCCTCGACTGACGATTTCTACATTCAGGGTAAAGCAATGGCTCTGGAAAGCGGTCTGGCGCAGAAGGGCGACGTGGTTGTAATGGTTTCTGGTGCTCTGGTACCAAGCGGAACAACCAATACTGCCTCCGTTCACGTGCTGTAATAATTCACGAACGAATTAAATTTGATAAAAAGCGCCCAATGGGCGCTTTTTTTATTCCCGGCATTAGCCAAATTCATTCAAAAAGCAAATCGGGTTTTTCTATTTAAATGGGATTTATCTAAGATGAATCCGATGAAAAATGCCTTTTTTTACATAGCTTTTTACTCAAAACGCACTGATTCGATGCTTCTTTGAGCGAACGATCAAAAATAGGCGTATTCCCATCAAAAAAATATTCTCAACCCAAAAAAGTTTGTGTAATACTTGTAACGCTACATGGAGATTAACTCAATCTAGAGGGTATTAATAATGAATCGTACTAAACTGGTACTGGGCGCGGTAATCCTGGGTTCTACTCTGCTGGCTGGTTGCTCCAGCAACGCTAAAATCGATCAGCTGTCTTCTGACGTTCAGACTCTGAACGCTAAAGTTGACCAGCTGAGCAACGACGTGAACGCAATGCGTTCCGACGTTCAGGCTGCTAAAGACGACGCAGCTCGCGCTAACCAGCGTCTGGACAACCAGGCTACTAAATACCGTAAGTAATAGTACCTGTTAATAAAATGGCGCACATTGTGCGCCATTTTTTTTGCCTGCGTCAAACTTCTACTGCGTTACCTTTTCCCCTTCCTCTTCTGCTACCGCAGCAGACACCCGGCTGTTCTGCACTGACAACACGCTATTGCTGGCCGACGGGCCGCTACCCGCGGATACGACAACCGGGATCCCGGCACGGCGCGCCAGGGCTTTATCAATTAACGCCTTATCGCTTCCGGCCTGAGAAACAAAGGTGGCAAAGTCTGCCGAGTGGGTAATGGGCGAAATCTGCGGGTTCTCGCCCTCCACCTGCGCCAGCGGACGGTGGACCTCAATATAACGTTTACCGTCCGGCTCAACCGAGAATTTCACCGGCTCGTTGATGATCTGTACCCGCGTGCCGACCCGCACCTGTTCAAACAGGGCTTTAATATCCGGGGCGTTCATTCGCATACAGCCGGAACTGACGCGCAGACCTACGCTGTCCGGCGCGCTGGTGCCGTGAATAAGATATTCCCCATTACCAATTCCCAGACGCAGCGCATAGCGCCCCAGCGGGTTATTTGGCCCCGCGGGGACGACGGGTGGCAATTTAATTCCCTGGGCCAGGGAACGCGCTCTGATGCCCGCCGTTGGCGTCCAGGTTGGATTAGGGATTTTTTGGCTGACGCGGGTGGTGCTCACCGGCGTTTCCAGCCCCAGCTGTCCGATGCCGAGCGGGAAGACCTGGACAATATTTTCTCCCGGCGGGAAGTAGTAGAGCCGAAGCTCGGCCAGGTTAACCACAATGCCTTCGCGCGGGGTATCCGGCAGCAACATCTGCGACGGGATGGTGATAACGGTACCCGGCGCCGGGTTTACTGGCGCAATGGTATTGTTCGTTTCAAGGATCACCTGCGCCGCCGTATTAAACCGACGGGCGATAGTCTGAAGCTTATTATCCCCTTCCTGTATCGTGTAGGTTTGATTTTGCCCAATCAGGCGGCTGCCTGCAGGCGGCAACGGATAGTCCATCGCGCGGGCCGAATTAAACGTACCGAGCGAACTGAGGAGTAATAGAGTTATTAGAGACGCGCGCTTCATGCTGAGATTCCTTATTCACTGGCAGGATGCCAGAAAGCTGAAAAACCAGCGAGGCGGGAACCACCTCGCGAAACAGAATGAATGCTGTTCTGTAAGTCTAGCTAAGGATTGCAGCTTTGGCGCGAATGGCGCGAATCATCGCTTCCAGCCCCTGGGAGCGGGACGGGGTGAGGTGTTGGGTCAGGGCCATTTTTTCAAACCACGGGCGGACATCGAACGCGACGATATCCTGCGCCGACATCCGGTGGTAAAGAATAAAGACGACCGCAATCAGCCCTTTTACAATGGCCGCATCGCTGTCGCCGTGCAGGGCGATAGTGCCGTCGTCAGACTGCTCCATCACAATCCACACCTGGCTCTGGCAGCCCTGAATAATGTTTTCCGGGTTATGCGCCTCTTCACCGAGCGGCGGCAGACGCTGCCCCAGCTCGATGATATAAAGGTACTTCTCTTCCCAGTTTGCACAGCGCCCAAAGTTGCGCAGCAATTTGTCTCTGTCCGGCAGTTCCGCCATCTTTTGCCTCTTCTTAGCCCAGCAGCTGGTGAATGCGCTTAAGCCCCGCCACCAGCCTGTCGACCTCTTCCATTGTGTTATACATCACCAGCGATGCGCGGCACATTGCCGGCACCTGGTAAAAAGCCATCAGCGGCATGGCGCAGTGGTGGCCGGTACGGACGGCCACGCCGTAATTATCGAGGAAGCTGCCCACGTCATAGGCGTGGTGTTTCCCCAGGTTAAAGGCAATCACGCCCTGCCGGTCAGCCGGGCCATACAGGGTAAGATCCGGCACGCTGGCAAGCTCCTGCAGCGCGTAGTGCATCAGCAGCTGTTCGTACTCCTGGATGGCGTCGAGGCCGATTGCGGAGACGTAAGACACCGCCGCCCCCAGGCCGATAATCCCGCCAGTGTTGGGGGTGCCCGCCTCGAAACGCCAGGGCGCGCGGGCGTAGGTCGTCCCTTCCGTCAGGCTGACGGTGGCGATCATCGATCCGCCCCCTTCCCACGGCGGCATCGCCTGCAGGATGTCCTCTTTCACATACAGCACGCCAATCCCGGTCGGGCCATAGAGCTTATGCCCGGAGAATACGTAGAAATCACAGTCCAGCGCCTGCACGTCCACCGCGTGGTGCATCACCGCCTGCGCACCGTCAATCAGCACCTTCGCGCCGGCCTGATGGGCTTTTGCGATAATCTCTGTCACCGGGTTTTCGGTGCCCAGCACGTTAGAGACCTGGGTGACCGCCACCAGCCGCGTTTTATCGTCCAGCAGGGCGTCAAGCTGCTCCAGCTGCAGCGTGCCGTCGTCGTTCAACGGAACGACCCGCAGCTGCGCGCCGACACGCTCGCAGAGCATCTGCCACGGCACAATATTGGCGTGGTGCTCCATCTGGGTGATGATGATGTTATCCCCCGCGCGCACCTGGGCGTTGCCCCAGCTGTTGGCGACGAGGTTAATCCCCTCGGTTGTGCCGCGCACAAATACCAGCTCTTCCGGCAGGCGTGCATTGAGGAAGGCTGCAATTTGCGTGCGCACGTTTTCCATGCGCTGGGTCGCCTCGGCGCTCAGGGTATGAATACCGCGATGCACGGCGGCGTAGCCGTGGCGGTAGAACTCGGCTTCCGCATCCACCACCTGATTCGGCTTCTGCGCGCTGGCCGCGCTGTCGAGATAGGCCAGCGGCAGGCCGTTCACTTCACGGGTCAGAACCGGGAAATCGGCCCGCACTTTCTCTACGGGAAAACTCATGCTTCGCCTCCGGGCAGACGCTGACCAATGCGGGCCAGCACCTGCTGCTTCAATACGCCATCGTGCAGCGCTTCCGTAAGCTCCGCCGCAAAGGCGTAGATGATCATTTTCTGCGCCGCCTGCTGGTCGATGCCGCGAGAGCGCAGGTAGAACATCTGCTCGTCGTCGATCCGACCGACCGTCGCGCCGTGACTGCATTTTACATCGTCGGCGTAGATCTCCAGCTGCGGCTTGGTATCCACCTCAGCAAGGCGCCCTAATAGCAGATTGTTGTTGGTCATCTGCCCGTCGGTTTTGATGGCGTGCTGGGCCACGTTAATCAGGCCGTTAAACACCGCCCGCCCTTTATCGCTGACGATGGTTTTGTGCAGCTGGCGGCTGTTGCAGTAGCCTTTGTTGTGCTCAAGCCAGGTGCGCGTGTCGCACACTTCTTCCTTTACCGGCATCGCCAGGCTGTTGATGCGCAGCGTAGTGTTTTCACCGTTAAGCTGCGTGCTGGTGTTGTGGCGCAGCACCGCGCCGCCGAGCAGGAAGCTGTGGCTGTACGCCGCGGCATCCTGGCCCAGCAGAAGATCGTTATGGGCAAAATGATGGCTCTGCGGATTCTCAAACGCCAGCTTAATATGGTGAAGCTGCGCATTGGCGGCAACGTTCATCGTCAGCCGCGACCCGGTAAAGTGGCGGGTCTCGTTGAGGCTGACGTAATGTTCGATTACCGTGGCCTCCGCCCCCTCCGCCAGCTCAAGGTGATGGCGATAGTGCGCGGTGTTGATCTCATCGCCCTCCACGCCCTGTGTGATGTGCATCAGCAGCAGCGGTTTTGCCGGACGCTGGTTACGCTTGACCTGAATATGCGTCACGCTGCGGGCCAGGCTCTCGGTCAGGTGGAGGAAGACTTCCGGCTGAACCGGGGTGCTCAGGCTCTGGCGGTCGTCGTTAATGACGATATCGAACCCGCTATCCCGGGCGTCATCACTCAGTTCTGGACGCCAGACGCCGTCGACAAAGACCAGACGCACCGCATCCACCGTCAGCGCCAGAGCGTCGCGCCGGGCCGGGTCAATCTCCGCCAGACGCGTCACAAACTCGCCGTTCAGCAGGCCGTCGAGTGGGGTGTATTTCCAGTTCTCATGCTTCCGCGTCGGCAGGCCGAGGCGCAGCATCTGCTGCAGGTGCTGCTGCGCCTGCTCGGAGCGAGTTTTACCCTGCTCCTCAAACAGCCGGTGCCACTGCTGGAGCGCATTACTGCTGTTCGGTAAGCCAGCCATAGCCCTGCTCCTCCAGTTGTTTAACCAGCGTAAAATCACCGGATTTCACAATACGTCCCTGGTAAAGCACGTGGACGTAGTCCGGCTTGATGTAGTCCAGAATGCGCTGGTAGTGGGTGACGATAATGAACGAACGCTTGCCGTCGCGCAGGGAATTCACCCCGTCGGCGACAATCTTCAGGGCGTCGATATCCAAACCGGAGTCGGTCTCATCCAGAATGCACAGCTCGGGCTCCAGCACCGCCATCTGCAGGATATCGTTACGCTTTTTCTCGCCGCCGGAAAAGCCGACGTTGACCGAGCGGGTCAGCAGGTCTTCCGGCATTTTCAGCAGTTTGATCTTCTCTTCCATTAGATCCTGGAAGTCGAAGCGATCCAGCGCCTCCTGGCCGCGATACTTGCGCACCGCATTCAGCGCCGTCTGGAGGAAAAACTGGTTGCTGACGCCCGGAATTTCCACCGGGTACTGGAAGGCCATAAAGATGCCCTCACCCGCACGGTCTTCCGGCGACATCTCCAGAAGATCTTTGCCGTTAAATTCGACCGAGCCGCCTGTGACTTCGTAATCTTCGCGTCCCGCCAGCGTCGCTGAAAGCGTACTTTTCCCGGAGCCGTTCGGCCCCATGATGGCGTGAACTTCACCCGGCTTGACGTCAAAATTGAGACCGCGCAGGATCGCTTTCTCTTCCACGCTAACCTGTAAATCTTTAATGCTTAACATGTGCTTTCCTTAACCGACGCTGTGTTCAAGACTAATGGCGAGGAGTTTTTGTGCTTCAACGGCGAATTCCAGCGGCAGTTCAGAGAACACGTCCTTACAGAAGCCGTTCACAATCATCGAAATGGCATCTTCTTCGCTGACGCCGCGCTGCAGGCAGTAGAAGAGCTGATCTTCCCCAATGCGCGACGTGGTCGCCTCGTGCTCCAGCTGAGCCGTGTTGTTGCGACACTCCACGTACGGGAAGGTATGCGCCCCGCAGTCGGCACCGATCAGCATTGAATCACACTGGGTGAAGTTACGCGCGTTGGTGGCCGTCGGCATGATTTTCACCAGCCCGCGATAGCTGTTCTGGCTATGCCCGGCGGAGATCCCCTTCGAAATAATCGTCGATTTGGTGTTTTTCCCAATGTGGATCATCTTGGTGCCGGTATCGGCCTGCTGATGCCCGCTGGTCAGCGCCACCGAGTAAAACTCACCGATGGAGTTATCCCCGCGCAGAATACAGCTCGGGTATTTCCAGGTAATAGCGGAGCCGGTTTCCGACTGCGTCCAGGACATTTTGCTGTTTTCACCTTCGCACAGCGCACGCTTGGTGACGAAGTTCAGGATACCGCCGGTATTGCCGTCGCCGGGGAACCAGTTCTGCACCGTGGAGTATTTCACCTCGGCGTCTTTGTGAATGATGACCTCAACCACCGCCGCGTGCAGCTGGTAGCTGTCGCGCACCGGGGCGGAGCACCCTTCGATATAGCTGACGTAGCTGCCTTCGTCCGCTACCAGAATGGTACGTTCAAACTGTCCGGTTTTTTCGGCGTTGATGCGGAAATAGGTGGAGAGCTCCATCGGGCAGCGCACGCCTTTCGGCACGTAGATAAAGGTGCCGTCGGAGGCTACCGCGGCATTCAGCGCGGCGAAGAAGTTATCGTTGCTCGGTACCACGGTGCCGATGTACTTTTTCACCAGATCGGGATGGTCATGAATGGCTTCGCCAAAGGAGCAGAAAATGATCCCCTGTTCGGCCAGCTTTTCACGGTAGGTGGTCGCCACCGAGACGGAGTCGAAAATGGCGTCTACCGCCACCTCTCTCCCCTCGCGCACGGGTACGCCCAGCTGGTTAAACGCCTCTTCAACCTCTTTGCTCAGGAAGCTGTTCTCGGCACCGGTCTGCTGGACCGCGCCGGGCTGCGAGGCGCAGGTATCGTCACAGCTGCCGCAGGAGGGCGCGGAGTAGTAGCTGTAATCCTGATAGTTCAGCTTGTCGTAGTGGGCTTTCAGCCAGTGCGGCTCTTCCATCTCCAGCCAGGCGCGGAATGCGCTCAGGCGAAATTCGAGCATCCACTCGGGCTCGTTACGTTTGGCCGAAATGGCGCGCACCACATCTTCATTAATGCCTTTCGCCAGCTCGTCGGTCTGCAGCTGCGTGAAAAAACCCTCTTTATAGTTGAGGTGTCCGCCGCTCCAGGTGTTTACATCACTCGTTGCTTCAGTATTACGAGACATAGTACCGCCTATACCCCAAAGCTTTCGCCGCAGCCGCATTCGTTCTGGGCTTTCGGGTTATGAAATTTGAATAACTGGTTTAAACCTTCCCGCACGTAATCCACTTCGGTTCCATCGATAAACGGCATAGCCTGCAGCGCGACGTACAGCTTTGCGCCGTCGGTTTCAAACACCAGGTCATCTTTTTCCGGTGCGGTGACGGTATCCAGCACGTAGCCAAAGCCCGCGCAGCCGGTCTGCTTAACGCCTAAGCGCACGCCGAGAATGTCGGGATTTTTTGCCACCAGCTCGTGGATATGCGCCGCCGCCGCAGGCGTGAGCGTTAATCCACGCCAGGCAAAATCGGCAGGATTGAAGGTTTCTGAATGCAGTTCCATAGGTCCACCTCATCTGATTAGCCATCAGGGCATAACACCATGTTAGTGATAACGATTATCACTTCAACCCTCTGTCAGCAGGGGCATTCGGCTAAACCGCCCTTTTTGTCTACTTTTATTAAGCATAGACCCTGTGGCAGGATGCAGGCAGGATGGATTTAATTGTTCAATACTTTGAAAATTAATGGATTATCTGTTGGAGAAAACAGCGAAGAGAGGAAAAGTAAAATATGTATCGGAAATGCCTATTTTTGAGATAGCTTTTGTTCTGGAAGTGTCTAAAACAATAAAAGGCCCTCAAGGCCTCTGATTATTATTGGTGAAATGAAACGCTAAAACCCTGCTCACGCCAGTGATCCAGCTGTTCCTGCTGACGCGGTGTTAGCGTCTTTCCCGTCCAGACGAAGATTTTTTGCCCCGGGAAAAGTTCAGGACGCGGAGAATCAATCGGGTCCGCCAGCACGTCAATGTGCCAGCCTTGCTGCGCCAGCCGCGCGGCTTCAAGCCAAAGATGGGTACGGTCATCGCATTCCCAGCCGATAAGCAACGCATCTTTACCCGCTTTCTTGCGCGACTCCGCCAGGCTTAGAACCGCGAATTCAATCAGGACGCCGTCAAGCATGCTCGCCATGTGGCGTACAGTATTTTGATCCTGATTCATTCGCTGGCGGACGGGGGAAATGATGTTATCAATCAGCGCATCCATGGGATGATCCCGGCGGAACTCACCGATTTTGGCGCGCAGCTTTGCCGGGCTGGCATAACGCAGAACGGTCATCATCTCTTCCTGGAACGAGACCCAGTTACCCTGAGTCAGGACTTCTTTATTTTCCAGCAAGGCTTTTACTTTTCCGACCGAAACGCCGCTTTTCATCAGGCGTTTGATCTCTTCAATACGCAGGATATCTTCATCGTCAAACTGACGATGACCCCCTTCGCTGCGCTGCGGCTTCAACAATCCATAACGTCGCTGCCAGGCACGCAGCGTAACGGGGTTGATACCGCATCGTTCGGCCACTTCGCCGATACTGTAATAGGCCATTAACTCCCTCACGCTCAGAACTTCCATACCTAACTACACCAACCTTATCAGATTGTACAAACCATTTGTATAACTAAGACCGCATTTTGCTCAGGTGAAAGGGGTCGTTCTCCCTTCACCTGTTAATACATTGTTGTCTAAAGTTTGCTTCTCGTACAGCTAACTCTGCCGAATTTTGTACAGCTTTATCAAAAATCGAATTTCTTCTCCGGCCATGCAATCGCCGGAATTCCGCCATGCCGGGGGCTTGCAAACAGATGGCCCTGGAACTGGGAAATGCCCGCAGATTCCAGCCACATCCACTCTTCTGCCTTCTCCACGCCGACCGCGCAGAACTGAATTTCAAGCGAGGAACAGCATTTGATAATCGCCTGAATGATGGCCTGTCGAGGGCCACTTTTATGCACGTTCGCGACTAGATCGCGATTAATCTTAATTCTGTCGGGCTGGAATTGGGCCAGTAGCTGTAGTCCCGCAAAGCCGGCACCAAAGTGATCGATCGTCACGCTGATGCCTGCACTTTTTAGCTGTCTGACCGAATCCGTGAATTCATCAAAACGGGAAATGGCTTCGCTCTCGGTGAATTCCACCACAATTTGCTCAGGGACAAAACCGTTTGCTTCAATTGCGGTGAGCAAGAAATCAACGGCATTAGGAATGTTAACCAGCGTCATAGGCAGCAGGTTGAGGGATAACGTCTGGTTCTGCAACCCGAGTGCACTGGCCATTGAGAGTGCCACCTGCTTGCTGTGCAAATCAGAGGTATACACGTCGTCACGCGGCAGATTGGCGAAGTAGATCCCCGGAGCGCCGCCGTCAGGCGTGCGGAGAAGCGCCTCCCAGGAGACGACCTGCTGCATAAACGGATCGACTATCGGCTGGAAAGCAAAGCTGCAATCCGCTCCTTTCGCGATTACCTCGGGTTGCGCTGACAAGCGTGTTTCTTCGCGAACGAACTCCCAGGAATCCGCAGGCGGCAGTTCAAAATAGTTCGCTTTTTCCGTGGCCTCGACAAAGGTACGGAAAAACTGCAGCGGACGGTCATTGTAAGTCAGCTGATAGCGTGTTGTTCCCTTGTTCAGCACCTGTTGCAGCACCTCATTCCTGTCGAACTGGCGCAAATCAAAAAGCTCCATCCCCACCTTGCCAAAACGCCGGACGGGGCCGTGATCGCGCATCAGCTCGACTACGTTATGGTGTCGCGGGTCGTTGCAGATCTCCTCATAAATAGCAGAAACATGCTCCACTGGCCCCTCAAGCAACTGAAAAAAATGTGTGCCGTTAAACAGCAAGATCCCCGTGACGTTGGCTTGCCGGTTTTTATTATTTGCAGCAGCGACCATAGATTCCAGTGCTTTCACTGGAACGTCCTCGCAGATATGACTGCGGTAAATGATGGTTGTAAGCATGCGATTCCTGGGGGTTAAGGGTTTTGACCACAAAAACATGTGGAGAGACTTCTCTTATAGCACATTAATTGCCTCACAAATAATTTACATCTCAATCATTTACGCCCGTTAATGGCACTCTCACAAGTGTTGTACAACTTAACAGCGGTCGTGCGTTTTGTACAATATATTCTGTAGCATTACCGTTTCATGAACAACAAACAAGCAATTGAAAAATAGAGCATTTATAAAATATATCCTGATTTTATTAAAAAATTGTACATTTTCAATGTACAGATTTAGAAAAAGTGTATACCTTAAATGTAACGTTACTGATTACAAAATTTTACAGGAGCGAAACATGCAGCAGAAAGGTTACGTCGCAGATTCCGCAGCAGCGATCGCACAGTACTTCGAAAAAGCCACGCTTCCCACCCAACAGGAAACGCTGGGTCAGGTCGTTGTTGAGATCCTTAGCGACGGGCGAAATCTCAATCGCAAATCGCTCTGTACCAAACTGTTAAGTCGCCTTGAAAGGGCCGAGGGCCCCGAAGAGGAACAGCATTACCATATGCTGCTTGGTTTGCTCTTCGAACGATAACGTGATGAACCGCAGTGACGCAGACAAACTGACCGATCAGCTGATTGGCGAAGCCGTTCTTTCTCTTTTGAGAGAGCGTGGCCCCGTTACAACTGAAGCTCTGGTTCAGCGTCTGCGGCAGATGAAAACACATGAAAAGAATCCCCGGCGGCGGGAGACACTGGCGAAGGCGATTGCCGATATCGGATCAAAAAGCCTCGGATTAAAACGTCGCAGAACCGCGCAAGGACGAATGAGCAGAGAGGGACCTCTCAATGATAACAGAGGCAATGTAGTGTCGTTGTTTGGAAAGGGAAAGCCGTCCGATCCCAAAAAAATACATTGACTGCATTTTAACAGCTACGGTGAGAACAAATGAGACAAAATATTCAGCTTCAACCCGAATACCACTCTGCTTTTTTAGACAGTGCGCTGGCGGAATATTTCCGTCACGCAGGCGATCGTTTTGCTGAAGAGTCCGCTATTTTTTCTACTGCAGTACGCTGTGTTCTGGCCTCTGAAGGTCATATTTCCAATAAAGCCATCATCCTCTGGCTCATTCAAACGCTGGAAGCCACTCACGACGTGGTTCAGGCGGATGTGATTCGCAAGACGCTGGAAATCGTTGTGGGCTACACCATGGATGACGTTTAAACGCCCTGTCATTCAGCGATCGTGTCATCGTCAGAATTGTCGAACAGGCTGACGATGACACCCCCCTCTCTTCATAACCCCCTGTAAAGAAGCATTATAAAGATGGCATGGTTTCTGCTTACTCCCTGTTACGGGACTGGGCTTACCAGTCATTTTGCTTCATTTCTTAACAGGTCTGTTATTGATGAAAAAGATCGCCAGCGTCTGCCCGTACTGCGGAGCAGGCTGTAAATTGAACCTTGTCGTTGAAAATAACCGTATCATCCGTGCCGAAGCGGCAGAGGGGGCCACAAACCAGGGCACCTTATGTCTGAAAGGATTTTACGGCTGGGACTTCCTCAACGATACCCGTCTTCTCACCCCTCGTCTCACCCAGCCCATGATCCGCTACCGCAAAGGCGAAGCATTCACCCCGGTGACCTGGGAAGAGGCTATCCGCTATACCGCCCGGAAGCTCAGCAGCATAAAAGCCCAGTTCGGCCCGCGTTCGATTATGACCACCGGGTCCTCCCGCGGCACCGGGAATGAAACCAACTACGTGATGCAAAAATTTGCCCGCGCGGTGCTGCACACCAACAACGTCGACTGCTGCGCGCGCGTTTGTCACGGTCCTTCCGTCGCCGGACTTCAGGAGACCCTCGGCAACGGTGCAATGAGCAACTCTATCAACGATATTGAACACTCCAAATGCCTGCTTGTATTTGGCTATAACTGCGCAGACTCCCACCCTATCGTCGCCCGGCGCGTGCTAAAGGCCCGTGAAAACGGCGCGAAAATCATCGTCTGCGACCCGCGCCGCATCGAAACGGCGCGCATTGCCGATCAGCATCTGCAATTGAAGAACGGTAGCAACATGGCGCTGGTGAACGCCTTTGGCTATGTGCTTCTGGAAGAGGAGCTGTACGACAAGAACTACGTCGCGCGGTTTACCGAAGGACTTGAGGCCTATCGGCAGACGGTGAAAGAGTATGCCCCAGAGCGCGTAGAACACCTCACCGGCATCCCCGCCCGCGACGTTCGTCAGGCAATGCGCACCTTCGCGGCGGCCCCTTCCGCCACCGTAATGTGGGGTATGGGCGTGACCCAGTTTGGCCAGGCCGTCGATGTCGTCAAAGGGCTGTCCAGCCTGGCGCTGCTGACCGGCAACCTCGGCCGCCCTGCCGTCGGTGTCGGTCCCGTGCGGGGACAAAACAATGTTCAGGGCGCCTGCGATATGGGCGTTCTGCCGAATATGTTCCCCGGCTATCAGGATGTGACCGATCCGGCTGTCCGGCAGAAGTTCGCCGATGCCTGGCGGATCGACGTGAATAACATGGACGATCGCGTCGGAACGCGCATTACCGAAGTGCCTCACCTTGCGCTGGAAGGCAAGGTCAAAGCCTATTACATCATGGGGGAAGATCCGCTGCAGACGGAAGCCGATCTCGGCCTGGTGCGTAGCGGTTTCGAGGCGCTTGACTTCGTGGTGGTTCAGGACATCTTTATGACCAAAACGGCGGAAGTGGCGGACGTTCTGCTCCCTGCCACCTCATGGGGCGAACACGGCGGCGTTTTTACCTGCGCCGACCGGGGTTTCCAGCGTTTTGGCCAGGCTATTGAGGCCAAAGGCAACGTGAAGCGCGACTGGGAGATCATCAGCCTGCTCGCCACCGAGATGGGCTATCCGATGCATTACGACGATAACCAGCAGATCTGGGATGAAATGCGCGAGCTGTGCCCTCTCTTCTACGGCGTGACGTATGAAAAAATGGGCGAGATGGGCCACGTGCAGTGGCCGTGCCCGACGCTCGATCACCCCGGCACGCCGTACCTCTACAAAGATAATCAGTTCGATACCCCGAGCGGTAAAGGGCAGCTCTTTGCCGCACCGTGGCGCGCGCCGGCCGAGACGCCCGATGATGATTATCCGCTGGTACTCTGCACGGTACGCGAAGTTGGGCACTACTCCTGCCGCTCGATGACGGGTAACTGCGCCGCGCTGCAAAGCCTCGCCGATGAGCCGGGACGAGTGCAGGTGAATCCTGCCGATGCGGACAGACTAGGTATTAGCGACGGTCAACTGGTCTGGGTACGTTCGCGCCGGGGTAAAGTGATCACCCGCGCCAGCATTAGCGAGCGCATCAACGCCGGGGCGGTTTATATGACCTATCAATGGTGGATCGGGGCCTGCAACGAGCTGACGCAGGATAATCTCGACCCCATCTCGAAAACCCCGGAAACGAAGTACTGCGCGGTGCAGCTGGAGGCGATTGAGGATCAGCGCTGGGCGGAGGACTATGCGGCGTCGGCGTATCAGTCCATGAAGTCGCGGCTGATGAGCGCGGCGAACGTCTGAGGAACAGCGTAAATAGCATCAGGTTTACCCGGCACCAGGATGATCATCTTTTTGGCCGGGTAATTCCCTAATGAAACAGATCTAATGCATCACGAAACAAATTGGGGTTACAGCGCTTTTCAAGCAAGCGGTTCAGGAGCTCCAGCAACTCATGCTCACTGCTCAGGTTAAACTTATGCATAACCGCATACTTATGGGCATAGATCGTCTTTGGCGTGAGCATCATCTCCCTGGCTATGTTTTTGACGGATTCCCCCTTGAAAAGACCGGCCATAATATTGAGCTCACGCTGTGATAACGTTTTATGCTTACAGCTTAAACAGGCTTTTGAAAGGACAGGAATAACAGGCGCACTGTATGCACTCCAGGCCTGGCGCAATACCCTCTTCAACAGATAGAGTGACGCTGAGCGCGACACAAAAAAGGTCTGCTGAATGCAGAGCGGTAAAAACGATGACGATGGCTCTTCCGCTTCGGTAATACCAATTATGACGCATTTACGCGCGCATTTTAATTCCGGGAAACAGGTATAATGTTCGCCCTTGCTGAACGCATAAACGATTATTCCCGCCCGAGCAATATTCTCCACATCATAGCCATTGAGAAAATTGACTTTTTTTGTACATTCATTGTTAAAAAAATCTTCAACAAATGACCTGAGGCTATGGTGATATAAAAAATCATCTTCTTTAATTAAAACATTTATCATTTATCAGACCGAGACATAATCGACACTCAACTTTTTTTCAGGCCAAAGAAATCCCTGCATTAAATTGCATCCAGTATTCTGAGCCAAAGAAAACAGTTCGTTATTTTCGATGCCTTCAATAAGCACCTGATCTACCATCATAGCGCAGTAGGCTATCATTGATTGTAAGGCCCGGGGAGTCGATCTGTTTTCCCACAAGCTCTTTTTATCTACTTTAACACCATCAAATATGCAAATACGTTCACCCAGCGGCGCTAAATGCTCACTTCTAACATCATCCAACCATATCTTTGCACCTGTTTTCTTTATTCTCTGGTGCATTATATCAAAACTCTCTCGCTCTTCATTTGTTAGCAAAATAAAATTGCACGGATCTTGTACCTCAATAACGATACCAGAACGCAGGCTGGGCAATATTTCACTGACCAATTCTGATTGGCATAATAATTTTGCGGGGACGTTAATAAAATAGTCACCCTCCTCTTCACACAGAGGAATTATACGCAACTGCCAGCGCAGCAAACGAGAGCTTGCATTTAAAGACATCTTTTCAAAAAACGTTTCGCAATCAATTCCCTGACGTAAGGTACTTAGCATCTCCCAAGCCTTTATCTTCTTTTCCTGTGAAGAATAGATAGGCTGGAACCGAACACCGCATATAGCATGCTCAAGCAAGGAATTAATCAACATGGATGTCTCAAACTTATTATTTTAAAAAAGATATTTCAGCCGTTACTGATAAGTAAAATCTACATTCATTACTGCCTGGAATGTTCCGGCAGTGGAATTTCCTTGTGGCGTAAACATTCTCGCTGACAGCGGGAATGTCGAACTGCGCGTGCTGCTGTCGACATTCACCTGCATTGTGCTGTTCACGCTATATGCTGTCGCATGATCCCTGCTGGCAATACGTAATGCCACATTGTTGCTGGTCCCGCTGTTTTTCCATGCCGTGGGATCTTGCGTATCGGCATTACCGGTAAATTTGGCCGTTACGCTGCTGGTGCCTGCTGGGCAACTTTGCACCAGCAGATCAAAATCAGACCAGACGCCCCCATCACCGGCATTAATGAGATTCTGCTTTGTATCTTCCCCCAGATTGACCACTTTCGAAACGGTGCCCGTGTCAACAACACACGGGCTGGCAATAACCTGGCCGGTTACGCTGATTGTTGTATCAGCGCAAGTAATTAAAGGTGACGAGCTCAGGACCACCCCAATTATATACGGTTTGACATTCATATATTTACCTTTACTGGTAAGTCATTGTGACTGTTATTGCCGAACTGATCGAACCAGGCGTTGTGTTCCCATATAGAGAATATGCGTTAGCTTTTAATGCTATCGATGCCGTACTGTCGCTCTGGACTGTTTTAACGACGGCAGATCCAGGACCCAACATATTTCCTGTCACACCATCATACAAAGCAACATATACATTACCTGCTGTACCTGAATTCATATAGAGATTAGGTGAGTCGTGGGAAGCAGAACCACCAATAGATGCTTTTACAGTACTGGTACCTGTCGGGCAGTTTGTAACCGTTAGTGTAAATGGTACCGCAGTAGATGACGATCCGGCAGCCGCGAGTGCAGTTGCCTGTATATTTCCTAAATCAACATTAAGGCTGCTTGCCCCGCCGTTAACAATGCAGGGTGACGCCACGACATTACCCGTCACGTTAATATTTACAGTATCCGCAGAACACGAAAAAATGGGGGCAGTCATCAACAAAGCCACAATACTTAACTTACTATTCATATCATACTCCTTATTGATAAGTAATATTCAACGTTGCTGTTGCGTTTGCTGTCCCGGGATTAACAGTCGGCTTCGTCTGATAATAACGAGCAACAAGAGGAAATGATTCAATACCCCCCGGTGATTGCTTTAGCAAAATATTATTATTAAGGTTAAGTGGCACGCCGCCATATAAAATCTGTACGCCAACTCCCTGTGCAACTCCATTGCTCCCCTGACCTGACAAAGCTAAAACACTTGTATTGGTCACGTCCGGATTTTGTTGACCGCTTAAGGAAATATTAATATTCGCACCCGAATCGCAGGTTAACCCAAGATTTTGACTTACTTGCGCATTGGCTGGTGTAGTGCCCACTGTTGAACCAAAACCTGCAACAGGAATATTACCTATAGGAAAACTCAGCGCCGCTGTATTAAGGCTACAGGCCAGAGTAGTGATGCTTCCACCGGTTATGTTCCATGTTGCAATAAGAAATTGGTTTGAAATTGACACATTGGCAACTTGTCCACTGCGAAGGGTTCCTGATGCCGCAGAACCGGTTGTTCTTACCAGTTCAACTTTATACATATAAGACGCGTTATAGTTGCCAAGAGCAAACCCAATTGGAAAGTAGTGGTGAAAACCACCACCCGTGTCATTTTCAGAAACACGCACACCGTACCCACTTACACCTATATCATAGACGCTGTTCCCCTGTGACGTACCGTTCATCGCCTCCTGATAGACGTTAGTGGTATCAGGGCATGAAATATTTACATTATAAATACCCGACTGGGAAGCAACCACCGTTCCCGGCGCAACATCGCGCTGCGCAGTTATCGTATTAAAATTTAAATTGAAATTTTGCACAGCGATATTATTCGCACATCCGGCAAAGCTTTCTGAAGATATTAATGTCAATATCAACAGCAAAAAATATTTAAGCAGATTCATTTTATTTCCTATCGACAAACAGTACTGACAACCGCAATGTTATTTTTAACATCGGAAGGTTTTAAAACGTATGAGGCTTTACACTGCTTATCACTACCCTCACCCCATTGCGCGATAAGGTCGACATTCTCGCCTAGGCCTGTGAGATAAACCTGTCCATTATCGCCCACAATAAAGCCGCTGTTTTTAATACCACCTACGCTGACAATCGCCCCAAAGGGAATGGGCTGTCCGTTACCGCGCAATAACGTAAACAATGCACGTTGACCAACGTTGGCAGTGTATTCAGCGCGAACAATAGCTCCGCGCGTAGGCACAACGGTTCGGGTCGTGAGATCCAGTTCTACATCATCGGACATACTTTCTGGGTCGATTACGATATCGTTTTTACGGTAGACGTTGACGTTATTTACCGTGGTATATCCCCGATAGTCCGTTTTCGCGCCCGTTTGGTTTCGCACCGTCAGACCTTTCGCTCCCGGCACTTTTACCAGAACGTTCGTTTCGCCCAGCGGTTGCGATAACGTCACGCCGTCAGCATGCGCAATGACCCCGCCCTGGATACCGTAGTTCAGGCGCTCACTGTTCTGGTCGTAGCTGTACCCCGCCGTCACCTCAGCATAGGTCCCCTTGTAATCACCGTTCACGTTGCCGCTGTATCCGACATTATTGCTGCCATATCCCTGCTGAACGTTCCAGTTCAGGGCATTGTTTTCCAGCGCGGTGCCGTTGATGCCAACCGTATGGGTCGTTCCGCTATTTTTACTGTTATTAACGCTGTAGTTTGCCCACGTCTGCGGCAGGAATTTATCCAGCGGCACGCTGATGTTAAACGCCACCATCCGGTCTTTGTCATAGCTCGTCGGGTTACCGTAGGTACCAGGCGTCCCGTTACGCGTTGAGGTATACGTCAAACCGTAGCTGATGCCGTTCCAGAAATTGTTATACCCCAGACTCCAGGACTCCATCGCTCGCCCGGAATTCCAGTAATCTTCACGAACGGCGCTCACCATGATCGAGCCTAATGAACCGCCCAGAGACTGGTTCATGGTTAGCTCCATACGGTTACGACGTCTGTTTTGCATCACACCGTTATCGCCATAAGAATCAAGCACTTCCTGCATACCGTAAAAGCCTTTGGTCGAATAGCGGTAGCCTGCAATAGCAAAGTTAGTGCCGGTTTCGACAAAGTTCTTACTGTAGCGGGCGCGCCAGGACTGGCCGCTATCGGTCGGCAGATTTTGTGGGGTGGACCATGCCTGAATGACGTCGACAGAAACTGCGCCGAGATCTCCCATGTTCTTGCCCATACCGGCAGCGACCGACTGGTAGTGGCTGGACGTTTGACCACCGCCGTATGCCGTTAAGCCATACGGTAAGCCATAGATGCCCGTAATTTGCGCAAACGGCGTCTTATCTACACTACTGTTGTAGGAACGATATTGCCCACCCGTGACGGCGTATTTGAATCGCCCTTCTCGCTGCAGTACAGGCAATGACGCAAAGGGAACGGTGAATTGTTGAATGCTACCGTCAGCCTCTTTTATCGTGACCTGCAGATCGCCTGCTCCCCCTGTCGGATACATATCCGTAATCTCGAAGGCACCAGGCGCAACGTAGGTCTGGTAAATCTCATACCCATTCTGACGGACAATGACCTGCGCATTGGTACGCGCGATACCGCGGACAACAGGTGCATACCCTTTGAGGGAGTCGGGTTGCATATCATCATCGGAGGCCAGCTGCGCACCGCGGAACGGCATGCTGTCGAAGACATCAGCGGGCGCAGTGCTATCGCCAAGGGTCATCTGCGCTTTTAGCGGAACGATCGCGCGCTGGGCGTAGGTATAAACGCTATCCCATTTGTCCTTGCCATCTTCATCCCGTGACCAGGTCGTGTAATTGCGCAGACGCCATGGTCCGATATTGATTCCCGGACGCAAATTAGCGTACTGCGTGTTGCTGGTATCACTGCTCCCGTTGCGCGAGCGGTTGTTGGCGCCACTCAGGCTGTAGTTGAGCAGCGCAGCCGTAATACCGTCATCCCACTGTTCTGGTGGAACGTATCCACGCGCCTGACGAGAAATGGCCGCCTGCGGGATGCTGATGAGCAGACGCTGTGCGCCAAACTGGAATTCAGTGGATCCGGATGGTATCGCGTGCAGGTTCGCACAACGCTCGTTGTCCACCGCCAGCGCCGGGAATAGCTCGGTTTTTACGCCCCACTCTTTAAGCTGCTCCACGGTCAGACAAGGTTCTAATTTCCCCTCATCATTGGGAGCACCAGAGGTTTTGAATTCGATATCACGCGTATCAACAAGTTCGTTATCCAGCATCACATCGACGTGATAAGTTCCCGGCGCCTGCGAGCCCGCTTCAAACGCAGCGAGATCGGCTTTACCTCCATTTTGCGGATTATCGAGTTCAACCAGGTCCGGGTTGAAGTAATCACGCGCCATGGCATTCTGCATTGAACCCGCGAGGGCAAATGCAATCAGTAAAGCCAATCGCGCAGGTTTAAAATTATTATATTCCCTTACTATCATCATTCACGTCACCTTGGAAACGACATTCCAAAACCAATTATTTTCACAAGCTTGCGCTTTGCACGTCACTCACTGCCCCATAATCATTAATGACTTTATAATTAATAGAGGTTGAGTTAGCGCCAGCAGGCAGCGTGAAATTCATTGATTCCCCAGGAAGTACATACGAAACATTTTCAATTTTTTTACCGCCCAGACTGATTTCATTGAAGTTAATGACATAGCTGGTTGGGTTGGTAACCTGAAGTTGATTACCATTACGACGCCAGGTTAACTGATGACTCAACTCCTGCGGCTGCTGAGACTTTAAGCCTGCCGGACGGTATATCAGCTTAATGCGCGTTTTAATCGCAATTTGCAGCGTATTATCTTTTTTGGGCGCTGACGGTATCGCTTTAATATTCAGCCAGTAGAGACTTTCTTTATCCTGTGGCAAATTGCCGGTCACCACGACACGCTCAATGTTTTGCTGTCCACCATCGAGACGATACAACGGAGGGGTAATAATAAAAGGAGCTTTCTCAGCGCCACCATTTAATGTCTCAACCCATGACTGAATAAGATACGGCGTCTTATCCGGGTTGTTAACATCAATGGAAGCTTCTTTTTTATTGCCATCATAGACGACACGCGTTCCGCCAATAATAACACCCGCATTGGCGGCGGACACGCTTGCTGAAATCACTGCGCAGGCAATTAAAGTTTTGCTAAGAAAATTCATTTTACACCTCGATAAAAAAGGGCCGTATACCGGCCCTCATATATTTTTCCGGTCAGGAAGATTACTGGTAGCTAACGGAGAAGTTCGCTACACCGTTTGCTGGACCTACGCCAACAGTTGCAGACGTTGCTTCGTACTGAGCAAAGAAGTCCAGCGTGTTTGGTACAGTTTCAGCCAGGCTGTATACGTGGCTGTTAACACCCGCCAGCGGCAGATCCTGGCTATCAGCCGTCATCAGGTTAATAGCAACGCCCGTTGCGCCACCGGTTACAGCCAGCAGGTTGGAGTTTGCTGGGTCCGCAGAGCCGTCAAACTTGATGGTTGCGCCTGTTACGGTTGCCGGGCAGTCGGTCAGCACGATTGAGAATTTAGTCGCAGCAGTTTTATCGCCAGCAGCGGTAAATTCAGATTTGCTGTAACGGCCCAGATCAACGGTCTGGTTTACAGAACCCGCGTCAACGGTGCACGCTGCATCGATGATTTCACCGGTGAAATTAACGGTACCAGCAGAAGCGAATGCGTTAGACATGGTCAGAGCAGCAGTCGCAGCGAAAGCAGCAGCAATAATATTCTTTTTCATGATTTGATTTCCTTAATAACTTTATAAATTACCGAAATTTAGGCAGCAACATCCAGATGGATTTAGGCCATTTATTTTTTGCGCCAGATATCTCATTTCCAACGTGCAGTAAGCAGAACGCAAAGATATTTATCCGATAACTTTGTTTTCACCCTCTCACTTGCTGAAGCGAAATTTACAGAAGTTTAATTTTTTCGACAATTGGTTTTTAGCCCAACAGTAGACTTTAATCTTAACCATTCTTTAACACGTAAAATTTGTTTAAGTGGTCTATTTCAAATTATTAAATATTTGTTAATGGTCGAGTCCATTATGAAATCAACCTATTATTTATTTATAC